>DASTXK010000318.1:0-10720 GCA_035765555.1 Acidobacteriaceae bacterium | reverse complement strand
GTGGCGGCCATCTGCGGCGCGCTGCCGCTGGCCTTCGGCACCGGCACCGGCGCGGAGTTGCGCCGCCCGCTGGGCATCACCATCGTCGGCGGACTCATCATGAGCCAGATGCTCACGCTCTACACCACGCCGGTCGTCTATCTTTATCTCGACCGCTTGCGCCTCAAAATGATGGGCAAGCAGCACGACACCTTCAATCCCGATCTGGACGGGGTCTCGGCATGAAGATGAAATGGAATTTGGCAATGAAAAAAGGGAATCGAAAACTCGCCGGGGCCTTGGTTTCAACCGTGCTGCTCCTTGGTCTGGCCGGATGCCTTCCCGGCCCAAAGTACCGCAAGCCCAGCGCGCCCGTGGCCACCGCTCCCGCCTACAAGGAATCCACCGTTCATTTCAAAAACGCGCCCGGCTGGAAGGTCGCCTCTCCGCAGGACGCGACGCTGCGCGGAAACTGGTGGGAGATGTTTCAGGACCCCCAACTGAACTCGCTCGAAGAGCAGCTCAACATCAACAACCAGACCATCAAAGCATCGTTTGAAAATTACATGGCCGCTCGCGCCATCGTCCGCGAGGCGCGCGCGCAGTACTGGCCCACCGTCACGCTCGGGCCGTCGTGGAGACGCTCCAAGTCCTCCGGCAACCTTCGCAATTCCTCCACCGCCAACACCGGCTCGCAAAGCACAACGTGGTCCATGCCGATCGATGTCTCGTGGACGCCGGACCTCTTCGGCCGCATTCGCAGCCAGGTGCGCTCCGCCGAATTCGGCGCGCAGGTGAGCGCGGCGGACCTCGCCAGTGTGCGTCTCGCCGAGCAGGCCAGCCTCGCTGAATTTTATTTCCAGTTGCGCGGGCAGGACGCCCTGCAAAAAATCCTCAACGATACCGTCGAGGCCGACCGCAAGGCGCTCGAACTTACGCAAACCCTCTACAAAACCGGTATGGGTGACTACATCTCCGTGGTCCAGGCGCAGACCACATTGAAGGGCGCGGAGTCCGCCGCTCTGAATGTGGGCGTGAACCGCGCCCAATATGAGAATGCAATTGCCATGCTCATCGGCAAGCCAGCCACAAATTTTTCTCTCCCTTCGAGCCCCGAACTGCGCGAACCGCCGCCGATTCCCGTCGGCGTGCCCTCGCAATTGCTGGAACGCCGTCCGGACGTCTCCGCCGCCGAGCGCGCGCTGGCCGAAGCCAACGCCACCATCGGCATCGGTTATGGAGCGTTCTTTCCCTCCATCTCCCTTTCCGCGACCGGCGGATTTGAGGCTTCCAGCCTGAAGCACTGGTTCGACTGGCCCAGCCGCTTCTGGTCCATCGGCCCGTCAATTGCGCAGACGGTTTTCAACGGCGGGCTGTATCGCGCCGAATTGCAGCAGTACACCGCCACCTACAACGCCAGCGTGGCCAATTATCGCCAGACGGTGCTCACCGCCTTCCAGCAGGTGGAGGATTACCTCGCAGCGACCCGCATCCTTTCGCAGCAGGCCGCGAAACAGCAGGAGGCGGTGGACTCGGCGAAAACGTATCTGGACCTTGAGATGGAGCGCTACCGGACCGGGATCGACCCGTACCTCAACGTAACGGTGGCGCAGACCACACTGCTATCCGACCAGCAGACCCTGACCACGCTCCGCATGCAGGAGATGACGGCTTCCATTGAACTGATTCAGGCCCTCGGCGGCGGATGGGGCACCAGCCAGTTGCCCACTCCAAAGCAGGTATCGGAGAAGGCCCCAGCCGGGACCTACACCCTGCAGCACTGATGCTCAGGCGGGCACGGGTGCGCCCGTCTCGATGTGATATGCCGCGGCGTGCGCGTCATGATGAAACATGCTGACCGTCTCCCGCGAATAATCGGAAAGGTCCTTTCCCACAAGGCTGAACTTGGCCAGAATCTCCGGCGGAACCGTAATGATGTGGCACCCAGCCGCGTCGGCCTGAAATATGTTGAGCAGCTCGCGGGGACTCGCCCACAGCAATTCCGCGCAGGGGCGCGCCGCAAGCGCCCGGCGCGAACGCCGCATCATTGGTACCGGGTCAACACCGGTATCGGCAATGCGTCCGGCGAAAACCGAGACGATGGCCGGGGTTGAAGGGTGCAGCGCGGCGGCCACTTGCTCGACCTGACGATGCGTAAGGATTGCCGTTACGTTCACCACGATTCCCGAGCGGGAAAGCCGCTGGATCAACGGCCCCATGAAAACTCCGTTCTCGTCCGTCACCGGAATCTTCACATTCACATTCGGCCCCCACGACGCGATGGCGCGCGCCTGCGCTTCCATGCTTTCCTCGTCAGCAGCGAACACTTCCAGCGAAACAGGGCGGTCCGGGACCGCCCGCAGCAGGCTTCGCGCAAACGCTTCGTAATCGTGGACGCCGGCCTTGCGCATCAGCGTGGGGTTCGTTGTGAATCCCTTGATGCGCCGGTTTCCTCGCAGCGCAAGAATTTCAAGCAGATCGGCGCCATCAGCGAACAGCTTCACGCGAAGGTCTTCAATCGCGGCCATGGCCTGCTCCCTTCCATCGCAAAACCGGCTTAGGGCCGGACGGCACACCCCTCGTCTTCCGCCGCCACTCGCGCGCCACAATCCACAGAAAATGCGTGTTTCCGATGAGGTATCTCTTCCACAATCGGCGTGGCTCGCGCACCAGCCTGTAGAGCCATTCGCAGCCAATGCGGTGCGTCCATGCAGGCGCGCGTTTGCGCAGACCGGCCTGCGTATCGAGCGCGGCGCCCACGGAAATGGCCGCACCAATCGGCAGCGTGGGGCAGGTCTCCCGCATCCACAACTCCTGTTTGGGAGCGCCGAAGGCCACGCACAGCAGGTCGGGCTTAGCCTCTGTAATGCGGCGGCGAATGCGTGCGCACTCAAATGGATCATTCTCAAATCCGGGCGGCGGGCAATAGGTTCCCGCAAGCCGGAATCCGGGACTCCTGCTTGCGAACCTCCGCGCTGCTCCTTCCGCCGCACCCGGAAGCCCTCCCAGGAAGAAAACCGACAGCCCATGCCGCGCAGACTCAAGGCAAAGCCGCTCCATCAACTCGCCTCCCGGTACGCGCTCCGGAACCGGCTGCCCCAGCAATCGCGCCGCAAGCACAATGGAAATTCCGTCCGGCACGCACAAGTCCGCCGACCGCAGCGCCTCGGCGAACTTCGGCTGCCGCGCCGCCAGCGTCACCAGTTGCGCGTTCGGTCCCATGATGAGCAGCGGCCTGCCCAGCATCGGTGTTTTGATTGCGTCGAGCGCCCACTCTGCCGCGTCGTCCAGAGAGACGCGATCGATGGGAATTCCATTCAGGAAAAACCGGGGCAGCCGCGACGCAGCCCGGTTCGATGCGTCAGGCGTCGTTGCCAGCATCCCCGGAGGCAGGGAAGGCGCTACTGCCATAAAGCCTCCTGATGGCGAAAGAAGAGTTGCGGCGCGATTCCATTCATGATGGGCGCGCCGGCCCGTGATGGCGCGAATTCATCGCGCAGCCGTTCAAGCAAGTAGCCTGGCGAAGCCGCAACCGACGCGGCCAGCGCGCCGGCGGCGCCAAAGCGGCTTTTCTGCGCGAGCCGGATATTGAACTCCCGCAAACGCTCCTTGGCGCGCAGCTTTCCCGCGGAAAGAAATCCCTGAAGGTGCGCCCGCACTGCCGCAAACGGACGCGGCGCGCGGCCCGCAAGGTGCGAGACCAGCAGGTACTGCACATAGATTGACGCGAGCATTTGCCCGGCAAGATTGCGCGCGCTCACGCTGGCCGTGTTCTGGCGGAACCCCACCAGTTCCTCGGGAATGCAGTGAATCTCGTGTTCCAGCGCCATGCGCCACCAAAGGTCCGCGTCCTCGTTGTGCAGGCCAATGCGATAGCCTCCAAGCGCCAGCGTCTTCTCCACGTTGAGCGCGACCGTGGGATGGCAGATCGACAGCAAATATCCCTTGCGAACAATCTGGCGAAGCTGCCTCGGGGTCCCCCGCGAGCACCGGAACCTCCCCACAGCCCTTCCGCGCGGATGGTAATTGGCCAGCGAGTAGAACATTCCCGCCCTTGGCGCGGCTTCAATCGCCGACAGCAGCCGGCCTATGCGTTCAGGGTGCGATACATCGTCGGCATCCTGGCGGACCAGCCACGGCGTCCGGCACTCGCCCAGCATGCGGTTCAGCGTCGCCGTAACGCCACGGTTCTTCTGCGTCAAAATCCGCAGTCGTGGTCCAATCGGCGGCTTTGCTTGCAGCGACCGCAGATACTCAAGGCTCCCGTCCGTGCCTCCATCCACAATGGCCAGAATCTCGAATCCTGATTGCCGCTGCGCCATCAGGCTTTCCATCGCCTCCGGCAGATAAGGCATCGCGTTGTGTACCGGAAGTCCAACGGTAATGAGCGATTGCTGCAACAGCATCCTCCGCGTTAAGCCCATGAAGCATCGCACCCGCTCGCAGCGTCAATCGCAAAACAGAACAAACTTATAACTTAGGTAATCTGTTCCGTTTTGGGCCAGGGTGGTACCGTTGCGGAAAATCCAGTCATTTCTCTTGCACCACACTTGACCCGGTTATGCGTGAAGTTATCCTGAACGGCGGCGACACCAGCGTCTGCATTGTAGGCGGGGCCGGATTCATCGGCAGCCACTTTGCTGATGCGTTGCTCGCTTTGCCCAGCACGGCCCGCCTCACACTCTTCGATAACTTCTCCTCCGGTCGCGAGCATCACCTCGCGCATCACTTCGCGGACCCGCACCTGCAAGTGGTTCGTGGCGACGCGGCCAACCTCCGCGCTCTAGTGGACGCGATTCGCGGCCACGACCTCGTCATTCATCTTGCCTCTAATCCCGACATCGCGCGCGCCGTCACCGAGCCGGAAATCGACTTCTACCAGGGCACGCTACTTACTCACAATGTTGCGGAAGCGATGCGCCGGGCCGGAGTCTCCCGGCTCCTCTACGCCTCGGGCAGCGGAGTCTACGGCGAACGCGGCGAAACATTGCTCCGCGAAGACTCGACGCCCCTCCAGCCGGTTTCCACCTACGGCGCAAGCAAACTTGCCGGGGAAGCGCTGATCGCGAGCTACTGCGCGATGTTCGGCCTCAGCGCCTGCGCATTCCGCTTCGCGAATGTGGTTGGCGCGCGGCAGACGCACGGTGTAGGCTTCGACTTTCTGCGGCGGCTGCGGCAGGACGCAACCCGTCTTCGCATCCTCGGCGACGGACGCCAGAGCAAGAGCTATGTTCATGTGAGCGATGTGGTCAGCGCGGTGCTGCTGGCTAATGCGTGCGTAAGCAGCGGATTCCACGTCTGGAATGTGGCGACCAGCGACGCCATCACCGTAACCGAAATTGCGGAGCTTGCGGTTGACGCGCTCGGCATCACTCCCATGCCGCGTTTTGAATACACAGGCGGCGACCGCGGCTGGAAAGGCGATGTTCCTATCGTCCGACTCGACTCCTCGCGCATTCGCGCGCTGGGCTGGAAGCCGCAATTCAACAGCCGCGAAGCGATGCGGCGGTCTCTGCATGACATGGCACAGGAGCGAGTCGATGACTGCGTACCCGCCTGACGACATGCCGCCGCTGGCCCTGCTCGCCGGAGGCCTGGCGAAACGCCTCGGCGCCATCACCGAGCGCGTGCCCAAGTCGATGCTCGAAGTCGCGGGCGGGCCATTCATCGCGCATCAGCTCCGGCTCCTCGTGGGACAGGGAATTTGCGACATCATTATCTGCTGCGGACACCTCGGCGGCCTCATCTCCGAGTTTGTCGGCGACGGTTCCAGCTTCGGCTGCCGCGTCCGCTACTCCTACGACGGCCCGCCGCTGCTCGGCACCGGAGGCGCGATTCTGAAGGCGCTGCCGCTCCTCGGCCCGCGCTTCTGGGTCATGTATGGAGACAGCTATCTCACTGCGGATTTCGCCCCGGTCCTGCGTGCATTTGAAGGTTCCGGCAAGCGCGGCCTCTTGACCGTCTTCAGGAACGAAAATCGCTGGGACAAGAGCAACGTTGCGTTCGCGGACGGCATAATCCGTCGCTACGAGAAAAGCTCTCCTCACCCGGAGATGCGGCATATCGACTATGGTCTTGGCCTCTATTCGGCGCAGGCATTCGCGGGTCTACCCCAAGGCTCGGAATTTGACCTTTCAGAAATCCAGCGCGACCTGATCGCGCGCGGAGAAATGGCCGGATTTGAAGTGTCGGAGCGGTTTTACGAGATCGGCTCCCCGGCGGGCCTCGCCGAAACCGACGTTTTCCTGCGTGGGCGCATCTTCCCAGTGGGAGTCCCCGCATGATTATGACCCGCACTCCGCTGCGAATTTCGCTCGGCGGCGGTGGCACCGACCTGCCTTCCTACTCGCGCGAGTTCGGTGGATTCGTGCTCTCGGCGGCCATCACCAAGTACGTCTACATCACGGTCAACCGCAGCTTCCTTCCCGGCTATTTCCTCAAATACTCCGACACGGAGCACATTGCGACGCGGGCTGAGATCCGGCATCCGCTCATGCGCGAGGCGCTGGAAATGCACGAGGTCCCGGATCCGCTCGAAGTCGTGAGCGTGGCCGATGTTCCGGCGGGCACAGGCCTCGGATCATCGGGGGCATTCGGCGTTGGACTCATGCACGCGCTGCACGCCTACAAGCGCGAGCCGGTCTGCGCGGAAAAGCTTGCCCGCGAAGCCGTTGAGGTTGAAATGACCCGCCTCTCCGAACCCGTCGGCAAGCAGGACCACTACATCGCCGCTTACGGCGGCCTGCTCTGCCAGGAGTATGCGACCGATGGCCGCGTGCGCGTCGCTCCGCTGCAAATGCCGGAAGACCGCGTCCGGGAGTTGCGCGACTCGCTCATGCTGTTCTTCGTTGGCTACACGCGGCAGGCGTCCGCGTTGCTCGCGGACCAGAAGACGCGCTCCCTCGCTCGTGACGCCGCCATGCTCGACGGCCTTCACTTCACCAAAGAGCTTGGGCGGGAAATCAAGTGCGTGCTCGAGTCCGGCAATATAGCCGAATTCGGCCCGCTGATGAACGCGCACTGGCGGCGCAAGCGCGAGCGCTCGCCGGGCATGACGAGCCAGCGCGTCGACGAACTCTACGAGCTTGCTATCGCCAAAGGCGGCGCAACCGGAGGCAAGCTTGTCGGCGCGGGCGGCAGCGGGTTTCTGCTTTTTCAAACCGAAGACCGTCGCCGGTTGCGCGATGCAATGATCGCCGCAGGTTTAAGCGAAATGGACTTCAGCTTCGACTTCGACGGCTCGGTCGTAATGGTGCGGAACGGATGAGTGGCCTTATCGAACAACGCGGGCGCATGCTCGACCGAAGCGATCTCTCCGCTCCTGTCCACCATAAAGAATGGACCCTCGGCGAACTGTTCACCATATTCCGGCGGCGGCGCGCGTTTGTGCTCGCGTGCGTTGCGGCTGCGGTGGTGCTGGCGGCGCTCTACTGTCTGTTGGCCACTCCTCGATATGCGGCAACCGGACAGATCGAGGTGCAGAGGAACGACCCGGGCACGCTCGGCCTCGACCGCAGCGTTACGGGAGGGCCGGCAAACACCGACTCCGACGCTCTGGACACCAGCATGACGCTGCAAACCGAGGCGAACATTCTCCAGTCGAACGCGCTGGCCCTCAAGGTCATTCAAGACCTGAATCTGGAACCGACCCCGGACTATTTCCCGCCTCACAAACCCGGCTTCGTCAGCCATTTCTTCTTCTGGAGAAAGCCGCTGGAGCCGCTGAGCGTCCCGCTTGCAAGGGCTCCCAATCGCCGCTATGCCGCGCTCAGGATTTTCGCGAGCCATCTCAAGGTCGAACCCGTCACCGGAACGCGGCTCATCGACGTGAGCTATTCGAGCCGCGATCCCAACATCGCCTCGGCGGTTGTGAATCGCCTCATCGCTGCCCTGCGCGAGTACACTTTCGAGTCGCGCTTCCAGGCCACCGAGCAGGCGTCGCAGTGGCTCTCCGGCCAATTGGCGGGCTTGAAAAAGCAGACCGAGGATTTGCAGAAAACCGCGGACCAACTTGAGCAGGGGACCGGAGTCTTTGGCGGCGACCCTTCGCAGAATCTGGTTCTGACACGGCTCCAGGGGCTGAGCGGTGCGCTGGAGGCCGCCGAGTCCAACCGCATTCTGAAGCAGGCCATTTGGCAGGTCGCGAAGCAGGGCGATCCCGATCTCATCTCCGGACTCGCTGGGAACGCCGCTTCGGGCGCGAGTCCCGCGATGACGAATTCGCTCGCACTGCTGCAAACCCTGCGCGCCAAGCAGGCCGCGGTGCAGGCGCAGATCGATCAGGACAGCGCGCGCTACGGTAGCGCCTATCCGGAAATGGCTGAGCTTCACGGCGAGTTGAATGGGCTCGACAAATCCATTCAGCAGGAAATTACTCGCATAGGCGCCCGCGCGCATACAGATTACGAAATCGCCCAGCGCGCGGAGGACGCGGCCCGCGCCGCCTTTGAGAAGCAGAAGGGCGTTGCGACCGCCGCGCAGGACCGTCTCGCCGCCTATCAGTTGGCAAAGCAGGAGGCCGACGGCAGCCGCGATCTCTACCGTAACCTGCTGGGCAAGCTGAAAGAGGCCGGGGTGCTGGACGGCCTTCGCGCCACTAACCTGACCATCGTAAGCGCGGGAATGGCCCCGCCTCCGGACCATCCGCACAGCCCCAATGTTCCGTTGTGCTTCGCGGCGGCGCTCGCCGGAGGACTCTTTTTGGGGTGCGCGGGCGCGCTGGTTCGCGAGGCCGCCGACAACAGCGTGCGGTCCATTGAAGACCTCGAACGAACGTTGGGCATTCCCCTCGCGGGAGTCGTCCCGAAATTCCCGCAAGCTCCGCGGCTGCGGCTCACCCGAAAACGAAGTCATTCGCCCGCGAGCAGCGCCGCTCCGGCTGCCGCCCGCTCCTATGCGCTGCCGCCGCGCGGAGCATCGTCCCAAGTCGTACTCATTACCAGCGCCGCTCCGGGAGAAGGAAAAAGCCGCCTCGCCGCCTCATTGGCCGCGTCGCTCGCCCGCTCCGGCTCGCGTGTGCTGCTGGTGGATGCCGACCTGCATTGCCCCTCGCTGCACACTTTATTCGGCGCCGAGCCAACAACGGGGCTCGCCGAAGCGCTGGCCGCCGGCGCCCATGCTGAAGCTTATGCGCGTGGGCCGAATCTCTCCGTCATCTGGGCTGGCAACGCGGGCGCGGACTCCGCTGACTTGTTCGCCTCATCCCGCTTCGACGCGATGGTCCGCGAGTGGCGCTCACAATACGACTTTGTCCTGCTGGATAGCGCGCCGGTGCTGCCCGTTCCCGACGTGGCGAGGCTGGCGCAGCTTTGCGACCGGACCCTGCTGGTCATCCGCTATGAATCGACCACCCTCCAGGCGGCGCGCCGCAGCTATCAAATGGTGCGGCGGAATCTGCCCAATCAGGCGGAACTCGACGTGGTGATGAACGGCGTCCCAGCCAATTCGCCGGACTACTTCGCCTATTACGGCTACAAGGGTTCGGCCTACGAAAGGACGGCGCGCCATGCTTAAGCCCGCACTGTTCCTCACGCTCGCTCTCGCCTGCATCGCAACTGCGTCGGCGCAGCGGTTCGAGCCGAAGGCGCTTCCTCCGGCAAAAGACACGCCCGTTGGCGGTTCGCTCACAGCCAACGGCGTCAAGGCTCCGGCGAAGGAGAGCCTGCTGATCGGCTCCGGCGACCTGCTGCACGTTACCATTCTGCGCGAGCCGGAGTTGGAGCAGCACGCGCGGGTGCTCGACTCCGGAGACGTGAGCCTGCCGCTTATCGGCGGCGTCCATGTGGCTGGACTCGATCCAGCGGCAGCAGCAGCGGCCATCGCGGCAAAATATCGCGAAGGAAATTTCCTCAAGCACCCCAACGTTTCGGTCTTTGTCGAGGAGTTCGCCACGCAGCCCGTTTCCGTGCTCGGGCAGGTTGAGAAGCCCGGCACCTATAAGATCACCACGCCGCGCACGCTGCTTGATCTGCTGGCCATGGCCGGCGGACTCACTCCCATTGCCGACCGCCACATCATGATCGAGCGCGCGCCCGGCGCCAAGCAGCGCGAGGAGCGGGTGTTTCTCTCCAACCGCTCCGGCGACGCGCTCATGGCCAACGTCACGGTCGATCCCGGAGACACGATTCTCGTCCCCAAAGCCGGCATCGTCTATGTGCTGGGCGACGTGGGCCGACCCGGCGGCTACACCATGGAGAACGAGTCGCGCATGACCGTGTTGCAGGCCATTGCGCTCGCGGGCGGCGTGCGGCACACCGCGAAAGTGAAGAAGGCCCGCGTCATCCACAACGTCAACGGCCATCTTGACGAAGAGCCGCTGCCTCTGCGCGAAATCGAAAAAGGCGAGGCCCCGGACGAGTTTCTACACGCCGACGACGTCATCTACATCCCTTTCAGCCTTGCCAAAAACATCGTGCTTGGGACCAGCGCCATTGTAGCCTCGGCAAGCTCGGCCCTCATTTATGCGGGCCGCTGAAATGGCCGAGTGCGGAACCACCGCCGAACAACTCTGCTGCGCGGGCATCATCGCGTTCTTCGCCGTGCAGGGAGCCGTCCCCTTCATTGCTCCCAACCAGGCGCTGGAGTCAACCGGAAGGGAAGCCACGCGCCTCATGTTCTATGGCGGCATCGGCTCGCAGCTCGTGATCTACTCTGCCATCGCATATCTGCTGTTGCGCCAGGCCGCGCGGGTCTTCCGCTGGCTCGGCGCCATGCAGTGGACTCTGCCGCTGGCCGCGCTGGT
>DASTXK010000317.1:0-5889 GCA_035765555.1 Acidobacteriaceae bacterium | reverse complement strand
CGGATCGAAAATCGCCGCGACTTCGAGCGGTATGCCCGAAGAATGGCGCCAGATGTTGCCCATGGGCAGAACGATGAACTCGGCGAAGGCCCCGGCGCGATTCACGCCCACGCCCTGTGTGTGGGCGCAGAGATGTCGGCGGCCCGCGAGGCAGTTGCGGCAACGGCCGCAGACCACGTGGCCCTCCCCGCTCACACGATCTCCGACCTGGAAGTCGGTGACGTTTGAACCAACCTCGACGATCTCGCCGACGAACTCATGTCCAATGACCAACGGGACGGGAATCGTCTTCTGTGCCCACGCATCCCACTCGAAAATATGGAGGTCCGTTCCGCAGATGCCGGTCGCGAGAACGCGAATCTTCACGTCGTTGGTGCCTACCCGCGGCTCCGGCACGTCCTCGATCCAGAGGCCGCGCTCCGCCTTAGGCTTCACTAGAGCTTTCATACCTCTTCTATCCTTACATGGTTCGGAGCAAGGTGGGTCGCTCAGAGACCCTGTGTGCTGATCTTGCCGGGGCCGAAGTTCTTTTGAATCCTGAGAGCGGCGGGGCAGTTGTCCCAGAACAAGCCGGGCGGGCAAGGCCAAGTCTTTTGCCGCCTTGGCGGCAATACGTTATACTTGATCTTGGCCTGAGTGTGGCGTGTGTCTGCCGGGCAATCACTATAGAAATCAAGATTAAAGAGTTCAGGAGCGCAGTTCCATGCCAAAGCGCACATTTCAACCGAATCGCCGCCGCCGTTCCAAGGTGCATGGCTTTCGCACCCGCATGAAGACCAAGAGCGGCGCGGCCGTTCTTTCGCGCCGTCGCGCCAAGGGGCGCAAGCGCGTCTCAGTGAGCGCGGGGTATCGCGACTAGTAGTTTCCATTTCCGGGGCGCATCTCGTGCCTTCGATTCTTACCTCCGAAGCGGGTTCAGCCACATGACCACTGGCGGTTACGGAATGTATGCCGCCTGTGGGGCCGCCGTGCTGAACGGAAGGCGGGCCGCCAGCGGGAGGATTATTTTCATGGCCGAACGCGCTCCTCAGCAACTTGATTGGCCCGGTGCGCGGCTGCGAAAACATGGCGACTATCAGCGCGTCTACAAGTCTGGGCGCAAGCAATCGTCGGCTTCCATGAGCTATTTTTTCCGGCTGCGCGCACAGGATGAGTTGTTGCCGAACTATGCCGGGCCTCGTGTGGGGCTGACCGCCGGGCGCGTGCTGGGCAAGGCGGTGGACCGCAACCGGATCAAGCGCCGCATGAGAGAGGCCGCGCGGGCGAACCTGGCGTTGCTGCCGCCATTCGCGGACGTGGTGCTGCACCCGCGGCGGATCGTACTCGAAATAGAATTCGCAAAGCTGGAGCGCGAGGTGGCGAAGATATTCTCCACCATCGCAACGCAGGCAAGCACGGCGAGCTTGCGAGAAATGGGAACACGGGCATGAAGAGTCGAGAGCGGGTCATCGCCGTGCTGCACGGCGCGTACAAGTACGCCGTTTCTCCCGCGCTGCATGCGGCGGCGGGAACCACGGGAGCGTGCCGGTTTCAGCCCACGTGTTCGGAGTACGCGGCCATCGCGGTGAGCGAATACGGATTTTTGCGCGGAGGATGGATGGCCCTATGGCGACTCCTGCGCTGCCATCCATTTTGCAAGGGCGGCTTCGACTCCGTGAAGCCAAATCCGCGCGCGCACACAGTCGGCCCGCGCCCGTTACCATAGAAGGCAAGACGAATTTTCAAGAGATCGAACTGAACAGGAAACACACTTTTTGGCAGAGATACGAAATCCCAACCAGCAGGGCGGCGGCGGAGGCGGTCAGGACTCAAAAACGATCCTGATGTTTACCGCGCTTTTCATCGTAATTCTTTTTGGAATGCAGTACTTCCGGGAGAAGAAGGCGCCCCAGCCCACGCCCGCGCAGCAGCAGCATCAGCAGGCGCAGACCGCGATTAACCCGCAGCAGCCGGCTACGCCCGCTCCATCGACAAAGGCGGAGTCTTCCACGCCGCAAAAAGCGGTCGCGCCGCAGCCCAAGCCTGTGCCGCAGGCCAGCGATGTTGTGGCCAAAACTCAGAGCACCACGGTCGTCGAAAACGAGCTGTACCGCATCACGTTTACCAATCGCGGCGGGCAGGTCACATCATGGGTCCTGAAAAAGTACAAGGACAACAATGGCAAGCCGCTCGACCTGGTGAACCAGAAGGCGGCGGCGAAGTACGGCTATCCGCTCTCGCTCTACACCTATGACGAGGGCCTGCGCGGGAAGCTGTCCAGCGCGCTCTACGTGCCTTCAGCAACCGGAGACCTGAATGCTCCGGCAAGCCTGAGCTTCGAGTACTCCGAAGGCGGGCTGACGGTCCACAAGACATTCAGTTTCGACTCCAGCTATGTGATCCACGCCAAGGTCGAGGTGACGCAAAACGGCGCGCCCGTGAAGGCGCTGCTCTCGTGGCCCGCTGGATTCGGCGACCAGGTGTTGCTGCCCGACTACGCGAACAGTAACAGCGCAATCCATACTTCGCAGAGCGGCAAGGATGACGAGACTTCTTACAAGAAAGTCTCCAGCGGTAACACACTGCACGGCCCCTTTGATTGGGCTGGTGTCAGCGACCTCTACTTTGCCGCGATCTTCCTTCCCGACAAGCCGGAAGATGCGTCTCTGGTAACGCTGCACAACACGATTGACATTCCGAAGAACTCGCAGCATCCCGACCCGGCGCAAGTGGACCATGCGTCGGTGCTGGGCGCGGCCATCGGAAACAGCAACGCCGGGCCGCTGAGTGTGCGGATGTTCGTTGGCCCCAAGGCCATCGACGTGCTCCAGTCCATCCATGCCACCAGCGGGCCGAGTCTTGAGCACGTGGTCAACTTCGGATGGTTTTCCGTAATTGCCAAGCCGCTGTTCCTGGCCATGCGCTTCCTGTATGAGCACGTGGTGCCGAATTGGGGCTGGGCCATTCTGCTGCTCACTCTGGTCATCAACCTGGCCATGCTGCCGACGCGCTTCCAGATGATGAAGTCGTCGGTCAAGATGCAGCGCATCCAGCCGAAAATGGACGCTATCAAGGCCAAGTACGCCAAATACAAGGCCACGGACCCTCGCAAGCGCGACATGCAGAAGGAGATGTTCGATCTGCAGAAGTCCGAGGGCGTGAATATGTTCGGCGGCTGCCTGCCGATGCTCATCTCGTATCCGCTGCTCTACGCCTTTTACGAGGTGCTGGAGAACGTGATCGAGCTTCGTCACGCGCACTGGCTCTGGCTGAGCGATTTGTCGGCGCCGGACCCGCTCTACCTGCTGCCAATTTTTGTGATCGTCTCCATGTTCCTGATGCAATACATGACACCTTCGCCAGGCATGGACCCGAAGCAGCAGAAGATCATGGCGTTCGCCATGCCGGCGGTTTTCGGATTCATGATGCTGCACTATGGCGCGGGTCTTTCGCTCTACTGGGCGGGCAGCAACTTCATAAGCGTCGGACAGCAGTACGTGATCAACCGCACCAAGATGGGCCGTGAGTTGCGCGAGCTTGCCCTGAAGCGCGCGGCAAGAAAGAAGGCAAAGGGCAGCGTGGTGCAGGCCCGCAGGTAAGGCGGATGAATGCAGAGCGAGCGCCCGGATTTTTCCGGGCGCTTTTGCTTTGTCCGCTAATGCTTCGAGTGAGATACTAAATCCGATGCCTATCGAGGACTACTCTGCGGCCGCCCAGAAGATAGCTGCGCTTCTAAAAACCATCACCACAACCGGCGGCCTTCGCCTGAAGTACCGGATCACAGCCGGGGAAGGCGCCGCCGACCCGGACAAGCTGGAAGCCCGCGAAATCTACGTGGAACTTGCCGGGCCTGACGCGCCGCTGCTCACACAACGCGGCGGAGAACTGCTGCGCGCCCTCGAGCACGTCGCATCCAAGATCATCCGGCTCGACCCTGAAGAGCACGACAAAGTTTCTTTTGACGCGAACAACTTCAAGGCCATGCGCGCGCGCGAGCTGAAACTGCAGGCAGAGACGGCGGCTGAGAAGGTCCGCCGCACCGGCCAGCCCTACAGCTTCGCGCCTATGAGTTCGCGGGAGCGCCGCATGTTGCATCTGGCGTTCCGTTCCTATGATGATATTGAAACCTCCTCGACCGGAGAAGGACTCCGCCGCTTCGTTGTCGCACACCCGAAGGGCTACGACACGACGAAACTGGCCGCGCTTGCGAGCCAATCTTACGCGGGAGCGCGCGGCGGCAGGCATCGCTGAATTCTCGCGTGCCGCGAGCGAATGACCGTGCAGCCTAATCCTCAACTCGTTGAGCAGGAAGTTCCCGCCAACGAAACCATTGTGGCCATTTCCACGCCTCCGGGGCGCGGCGGTATCGGAATCGTGCGCTTCTCCGGCCCGCTCGCCGTCCCAATCGCCAATTCGATGCTCGTGCTGCGGAATCCTTTGGCGCACGCGCAGGCACGCTTCGCGGAAATTCCCGACCCTGAAACCAAGGCGAAGCTGGACGAGGCCATCGTGACGTATTTTGCCGGGCCGAATTCCTACACCGGCGAAGACCTGGTGGAGGTTGCGGCGCACGGCTCGCCCGTTGTGCTTGAACTGCTGGTTCGACAGGCGCTGCGGCAGGGGGCGCGGCTGGCCCGTCCAGGCGAATTCACCGAGCGCGCCTTCCTTTCAGGACGCATAGACCTGACGCAGGCCGAGGCCGTGCGCGACCTTATCGAATCGCAAACGCTTTACCAGGCGCGCGTGGCCGCGGGGCAAATGGGCGGATCGATCTCGCGGCGCATTCGGCCCGCCAAGCAGGCCTTGGTCGACTTGATTGCGGTACTTGAAGCCGGGATCGACTTTGCCGAAGATGACGTGGATGTAACGCCAGACGCGGAGATCATTAAGCGCATTCAAGCCGTGACCGCCGCACTCGAAGATTTGGAGCGGACCTTCGCGCGGGGCCGCATTGTTCATTCCGGACTAACGCTGGCAATTGTCGGCAGGCCAAACGTTGGCAAGTCATCGCTCTTTAACCGGCTGGTGGAGCGTGAGCGCGCCATCGTAACCGCCATGCCGGGAACTACTCGCGACCTGGTGACGGAAACGGTTTCGCTCGGCGGAATTCCGCTGCAACTGATCGACACGGCGGGGCTGCGTGAAGCTGTGAACGAAGCCGAGTCCATCGGGATTCAGAAGTCTCGCGAGGCATTGGCCGACGCGGACGTAGTCCTGGTGGTGCTGGAAGCGGGTGTTCCGGTGCGAGAGGATGAATCGGCGCTGATTGCATTATTGGAAAACCGCCGTGCGCTCGTCGCCCGCAACAAAAGCGACCTGGGCTTCGCCGCCGAAACCCTGCCCGAACCGGCGCTGCCCGTCGTGAATACTTCCGCAATTACAGGCGAGGGCATCGAGAAGTTGCGCGAAGAGTTGCTGAGGATGGTCAGCAACCCGGTGGGCGAATCCGAGAGCGGAATGCTGACCAGCATTCGGCACCACGAAGCGGTGACGGCGGCGCTGACGGCGTTAGCCAAGGCTGTGCAGGCCGTGTCTCTGAAGACCCCGCACGAAATGCTCCTGCTGGATCTTTATGCGGCGCTGCGCCAACTGGACAGCCTGACTGGTGAAACCACTGCGGACGATATTCTGAACCGCATCTTTTCTACATTCTGCATCGGCAAGTAAGCTATGGCTGGTAATGCACGGGCGGCAGTTTCGCCTCGGGCAGACGCACGCCCAAAAGCTCGGCCACAGTTGGAGCGATCTGGCGCATATCGATTTCCCCCAGATTCCTGCCCCGTGCGATGCCTTTGCCTTCCATGAAGAAAGAAGAGTGAAGCTCAGGGTGTTCGGGAAGATAGCCATGTGCGCCCCCGCGCGCGACCGGAACGATGACCGGCCCCGTCAAAGCACCGCCGCCGCTATAAC
>DASTXK010000316.1:0-14814 GCA_035765555.1 Acidobacteriaceae bacterium | reverse complement strand
ATCTCGCGCTCCAACAGTTCGTAGTAGGGCTTCAGGTCCTGGTAGGACATGGGCCAGTCCACGCCCACGCCATCCTCGCTGTAGATACGGAAATCCGACGGATGAAATCGTGGCGTGAACGCCGCCCAATGGACCGATCCTCCACCGACGCCCTTACCGCTGTTGTTCGAGCCCAGTGCCAGCGGATGCGTGCCTCCGGTGATGCGCAGGTCGTTCCAGTAAAGTTCGTGCGAGCCTTTTTCATCGCTCACCCAGTCGCGTTCTGTGTCCCAGAACGGCCCCGCTTCCAGCCCGACTACATTGAATCCCGCGCGCGCCAACCGCTGTAGCAGTACGCCTCCGGCGGACCCCACCCCAACGATGCAATAGTCCACGGTCTCCGTGGGGGTGAATTTCCGCATTGGTCCCGGAAGCGTCTGCATGGGTCCCAGCCGGTGCGCACGATCTTTCTTGCTGTTGAGAAACCACGCCATCAGTGCGTGCCTCCGTGCCCGTGCAACGAGCTATGCTCAGGAGGCGCGCCGCCTTCTTCCAACTCCGAGACTGAATCCGCAGGCGCTTTCCACTCGTAGGGTGACTCGTCTTTCTCCCATGGCTCCGGCAGGCCATTTTCCAGTCGCATATAGGCGCGTGGATACGCCGGGCCGCCGAACCCAATTTCATCCCATGCCCACGGATGCGAATAATAGGCCGTCACGCAGTCCTCCATCAGCAACCCCCAGAAGCGATGCACCGGCATTCGCTTCCATGCGGGATTGTCCGGGTCAGGCTTTCCATCATGCAGCGACTTCAGAAGCAATTCCTGGCTCAGAATCGGAAGAGCCGTGAACTGCATTTTGAATCGCTTCCGCGCCATCTCTTCAATCGCCTTCAGCCCCAGGTGGTACGCCTCGCGGTCGGGCGGCATGTCCTCATAGCGAAAGCCGTTCAACTCGTTTTTGTAGAGCCGCTCGTCAATCGCCGGCAGAATCGGAATCGTCCGCTCCTCCGCGCGATCATCCTGCGGGACCAGTCTTTCGATCACAGCCTCCATCAGCGCCGCCTCTTCAGCACTGAAGAATCGAACCTCGCCCGTTGAATACGCCCGCTTCACAACGACGCCCCGCGTCGTTTCGTCCCACTTATTCCGCTGCCCGAGCGTGCTGTAGCCGGGATAATACCCCGGCTGCTCCAAATCGCGAATGGGCTTGCCCGTGGTCGGGTCCACGGGAAACGATCGCTTGCCGCTCATTTCCTCTCCCTGCGCAAAAGGCTGGCCATCATGCCCAGAAACCCACACGCCGCAAACAGCAGCGGCGCAAAAATCGGCGGCCCATAGAGCGCGTTGTAGAGCGGCTTCTTTGCGCCGCCGGGTCTGCGGAAAATTCCGCGCGCATGAAAGTAAAACCCGATTGCCCCGTTCGCCAGCGCCAGCGCGGACGCCGCAGGCAGCGCGGTGTTGGCCATGCGGCGGCTTTTGATCGCGCCCGCCGCCGATGCCATGATGAGCGGCGTCAGAATCACCGGACTCCACTGCACCCGATAGCGGAAGTTCGACTTGTAGTGCGAGTACCAGGCTTCAAATCCGCTGAACAATGCCCAGAAAAACGTGACCATCGCGAGGTGCTTCTGGAACCTGCCGTAGCGAAGATCCTCGCGCCAATCCGTCTTTCCCGGGCTCAATTCAATCGCGGTCTCGCGCGCCCATTCAAGCGCGCCGCCCATCTCTTCTTCACGACGCAAATACGAAGCCATCAATCCCAGATAAGCACTGGTGCCGAAAAGCAACGGCGCAAAAATCGGCGGACCCATCACGATGTTCGTAATGGGAAGCCCCCAGCCTCCGGGCTTGCGCGCGATGCCGCGAATATGGAAGAAGAACCCGATGATCCCGTCGGCGAGCGTAATAATGCTGGCCACGCGCAGCGCAACCCGCGCGCCCCATCGGCTGAAAATCCCGGAAAATCCCGCTCCCGCTACGAATCCGCTCAGTATCACCGGCGTATACATCACCGGATTGCTGTAGCTGCCACGGTAATGCTCGTAGCCGACTTCAATTCCGCTGGCGATGCTGGTCGTCGTCACCACCAGGCACAAGCTGCGCTGAAAACAACCCCGCCGGATATGCTCCAGCGCATTCGCAACGAAATCGCCTCCACGCTTCGGAAGCATACGCTTCGCCGCTCGCTCAAGTTCCGTCGTTAGAACAAAGCTCATGCGGCCTTCCGCAGCCGGTCGGCGACATAACGTTCCGCGTCCTTGTATTTGAAGGTAAGCCCCAGTCCCGGAGCCGAACGGTCCGGCTCCAACGCCCCATTCTTCGCCGGGATGAATCCGTCGAAGAGTATCTTCTCAATCCGCACATGATCGTGGAAATACTCGATGTGGCGAAGGTTGGGGACTGCGCAGCTCACGTGCATGTGCAGCGTTGGGGCGCAGTGGGCGGAGACAGGGCATCCAAAGCTCTCCGCAATAGCCGCCGCTTGCAGAAAGCCCGTGTAGCCCTTGCACCGGGTGGCGTCGATCTGCAATACGTCCACGGCCCCGGCCTCCAGCATCCGCCGGAAGTAATAGGGATCGTAACCGTATTCGCCGGCGGCAACCTCAATATGCGCCGGAACAGATTCCCGAACCAGGCGGAGATCGGCCAGATGATCCGAGCTGACCGGCTCCTCAAACCAGCTCACGCCCTGTTCAACGAATTTTTCAGACAGCAGGACCGCCGCCTGCTTTGTGCTGTAGGCCCCATTCGCGTCAACAAAGAGCGAGGTTTTGGGACCAATCGCCTTTCGCGCTACGCGAACGCGCTCGGGATCGGCTTCCGGGTTCGCCCCAACCTTCATCTTCACCATCTTCAGCCCGCTTTTTGCCCATACGGAAAGCTGGTCCGCGAGCTTGGAATTAGGGTATGACGTGAAGCCGCCGCTTCCATACGCCGCGACTCTCTCATAACAACTGCCCAACAACTCGACCACAGGGCAGCCAAGCAGCCGCGCCTTCAAATCCCACAGCGCCACGTCCAGTGCGGAAATGGCCATGGATGCAATACCTCGGCTGCCATCGTTGCGTACTTGATCCAGCATCGAGCGGTGCAACCGTGGAATATCGAACGCCGATTGCCCATGCAGGCACTTCTCCGCAAGATGCTGGCACACCGCAGCAATGGCTTTGCTGCCGTAGGTGTAGCCGAGGCCGGTTTCTCCTGCCGCGCCAACCTCGACGAGCACCAGCGTCGTCGAGGTCCACGCGAATGTGCCGTCCGCTTCCGGAGCGTCTGTTGGGATCGTGTATGCCTGCACAGTAACGCTGGTCACAGCCGCCTGCGACAGTCCCATCAAGATCATGTCCTCTCAGTTTAGTTACACCAGTTCGCGTATTCTTTCGTGAGCGCTCGTCAGCACGATTTTGCTTGTGTTGGGCTCGCCGCGCACCAGCGCTTCGGCAAACTTCGCCGCCTGCGATGCTTTCACCTTCGCGGGCATGGGTGGCGTAAATGGGTCGACAACGGCTTCAATCAGCACAGCTCCTGGCCTGTTGACGGCATGGTCCAGTTGCGAAGCGCACAAGTTGGGGTCTTCGATGTGAATGGCCTCAATCCCGGCCCCGCGCGCTATGGCGACAAAATCAGCCGGATACAGATCGACACCGTACTCCGGATTTCCGAGAAAAACCATCTGCTCCCACTTGATCTGGCCCAGCGTGTTGTTTTTGATGAGAACGATTTTGATGTTGAGCTTGTAGGCCGCTACCGTTATCAACTCACCCAGCAGCATGCTCAGCCCGCCATCGCCGATGATGCAGTACACGGGCCGGTCGGGATACGCCACAGCCGCCGCAATCGCGTATGGCAGCCCGCACGCCATGGTGGCCAGGTTGCCGGAGCAGCTATGCTTCTGGCCGCGCAGCGCCGGAACGTAGCGCGCCCACCATGTGGTGATGGTCCCGGAGTCGGAGGTAACGATCGCATTGGAAGGAATGCGCTTGCCGAGCTCCCAGCCCACGACCTGGGGTTTCATCGGCTTGTCCATCCAGGTCCCGCGCTCTTCCATTAGCTTCTGCCAATCTTTCTTCGCCTTTTGTGCCTTTTCAAGGAAGCCCTTCTTATGCTGGCGCACCATAGGCAGCAGCGCCCGCAGGCAGTTCTTTGAGTCCCCGACCAGGCCTACATCCGCCGGATACCTGAGGCTGATACGCTGCGGATCGAGGTCGATCTGCACGCATTTAACGGAGCCAGGCTCAGGCAAAAACTCAATGTATGGAAACGAAGTTCCAACCATGAACAATGTGTCGCAGTCTTCGAGCGCTTCCTGCGAAGGCTCCGTGCCCAGCAGGCCGATGCCTCCGGTGGTGTATGGGCTGTCGTCGGGAACGGCGGCCTTGCCCAACAGCGGCTTAATAATCGGCGCGCCCAGTTTTTCCGCCATGGCTTCCAGTTCGTCGGTGGCCTGCAATGCGCCCTGACCGGCAAGAATTGCGATGCGTTTGCCGCGGTTCAGAATGTCCGCCGCGTGCTCCATATCCACACTCGATGGCAACTGCTCAAAATTCGCAGGCACAGCGGAAGTGTGATGTACCGGATCGCGTTTGGAGCGGCCCTTCTTCATGGATTCCACCTGCACGTCCACAGGAATGGTGAGATGGGAGACGCTACGGTGGGTAAGCGCAGTGCGGATCGCGATGTCGGCCACCGACTCCATATGCGCACCGTTCATCACACGCTGGTCGTACTCCGCAACGTTCGTATAAAGCTTGTCCATCTCCACGTCCTGCTGCGTGAAGGTTCCGATGAGGTCGCTGTGCTGCATGCCAGTAATGGCCAGCACGGGCGCGCCGTCCATTTTGGCGTCGTAGAGCCCGTTCAGCAGGTGAATACCGCCCGGCCCGGACGTGGCGATACACACGCCCAGCCGTCCCGTGAACTTGGCATACGCGCAGGCCATAAAGGCCGCGGACTCCTCATGCCGCACATGAATGAACCGGATCTTGTCCTTCTGCTTCCGAAGGGCCTCAAACATGCCATTGATTCCATCCCCGGGCAGTCCGAACACGGTATCGACTCCCCAGGCAATCAAGCGTTCCACCAATACATCCGAAGCATCCACGGCTGTCTCCTGACTGAATTTTGTTTTGAAATTTGCGCGCCAGCTATTGGCTTGGACGCTGCTTACAACGGCCCAGGTTTTCCTGCTCGGGTTGCGACTCTGTTGATGCCGCTATACTTGGCCAGAGGATTCTCGTGATTGCCGCCATTCGATTTTTATGGAAAGCCACCAGCGGCTCCCGCTTTCGCCCCTGGCGCAGCGAATATCTCAGGTGGCGCATTGAAACCTACTCCGGCATTAAGGCGGACCAAATCTCCGCCCTCAAGATGCTGCGTTTTACCTGGCGCGAGCGAGCAAACCTGTTTTCATTCCTAAAATGGGCGGCCAATTTGGAAAAGCAGTCCGCCGGAAAAAATCAGGCCACTTGAAAGTTCACAAGACCGCCCGCACCGCGCGCCGCGCCAGTTCCGTCGTCGTGCCATAAACCAGATGCGCTAGAAAAGGGTTCGTCTGCGCTGAGGCAGGCTGCTCCGTCGGCGACGGCCCCAGATTCAACGCCGGGACCGCCAGCAGGTCTCCCGCGCCGAACAGCACGCTGCCGAATACCGTCCCCAGACCTGCTTTCGGGGCTTTCCAGTACTCGACCAAACCTCCGTAAAGGCCGCCCATCAAAGCACCGTATCCATAATGAACGACCACTCCGCCCTTCTGTTTTCCTTCATGAGAAAGGTGCTGGCCACCGGTCACCGTCTCGACGATTGCGTCGGCGGTCTTCATCGTGGCTGTCTCTTCTTCCGAGCTTTTCTGGCCGTTTTGCTGCTGGGGATCCTCCACGGATTCCTGAATCTTCTTGCCGGGGCCGGTCATAAATTCATTCATGACCCAGGAAGCGATCAGACCGCCCGCGACCCCCGCCACCGCGCCGCGCACTGGATGGTGCTTTCCATTGTGTGAACTCATTTTGTATTCTCTCCGGGGCTATGCCGCGCGGCGATGGCCCCTGCTCGTGGTGGATTTGCTCTCTGAACTGCGGCTCCGCGACTCTCCGCGACTGCTGCTTCCAGATCTACCGCGGGCCGCCGACCCCGGATGAATCAATTTATTGAAATTACTTTGTCTTCCGGCGGCGGTTTTTTCCTGATACACAAGCTCAAGATTGTTCTCATCAAATTTCTCAAAGAAGTCGTCCCACGAGATTTCCGTCAGGCTGTCATTGTTCTTGCCCCGGGCGCGCGGGAAACTAAAGCGGAGAATTCCCGGCTCATCCCTTCGATGCGTACTCGCCACTTCCGCCGGAACGGCCCCTCGTTTCTCCGCCCAATTCCTTATTTCTTCATGGTCCTGCGTGGTTTTTGACAGTGCCATTGCCTCTCCCTCCCATTTGGGTATGGCATACCCTCTGCCGAGTTGGATAGGACTGCCTAGAAGGCAGGTTGTCCATCTGTCGCCCTTTCACTCGCCCCTGAAAAATGCTGGCTTTCACCAGACTTCATGCGGAACCATCTGCTTTTTCAGAGCAACCTCAAAACTTCTTTGTACCTCCCACTTTTAAGTGGGGAAACAAGCGATATCTCTGCTGAGCTTGCGGTTAGCCGAAGGGAGATGTCAGTGCTGGAAGCTGTTGTACTTTGGAACGAGCCGAACAATCTCTCACATTGGAACTTTCATCTTGACCCTGGATGGGCGCGCTTCTGCGACCTGGCGAAGCAAGCCTCAACCGCGGTTCGGGAGATAAACCCTCTCCTGCCAGTTGTCCTCGGAGGCGTTTCCTCATGCGATTGCGACTTCATCCGCCTCATGGCTGGCGAGGGCGTCATGGAATATGTGGACGCGGTCGGCGTACATGGATTCCCGCTTGACTGGAACCACTGGCCAATCAATGAATGGCCACATCGAATCGCGGAAGCTGCCGAGGTCTCCGGAAAGCCTGTCTGGGTGTTGGAGGTGGGCGCGTCCTCGTTCGGGGCCGAAGAGATCCAGGCGTTCGGCCTGCAACGAACACTTGACCTGATTCGCGGCAAAGCGGAACGCATCCATTGGTACAGCCTTCTGGACCTGCCTCCGAGTTGGCCTGCAGAGACCCGTCACAAAGAGGCCGAAGGCTCGTCCTATTACCGGCACTACTACCTCGGCCTGCTGAAGAGTGATGGCACGCCCAAGCTTGCTGCCGAGTACTTTCCAACCGACGGCTCCGTCGGCCTCTGCCAATGGTTCCATTTTGAAGATCCCCGGCTGGACCAGGCCGTTAAGTGGATGAAAGCGCACGGTGTTCGCCACGTCCGCACTGGCCTAAGTTGGGCTGATTCGTTCCGTCCCAACGCCGTGGCATGGTTCGACCGCATGATGGAAGCCCTTGAACCTTTCGATGTTGCTGTAACGCTGTGTTTTACTCCGGCGCACCTGGGTTTGGAGGAACACCACACCAGCCCTCCGCGGGACAACGCCCACTTCGCGGACTTTGCGCGATGGGCGGTGCAGCGATACGCCCCGGTCAACGCGGCTACAAACCACACCCCAGCAGAGGAGGTGAACGCGGCATGACCAAGCGGATTCTGATTACCGGCGGCGCGGGTTTCGTCGGCTCCCACCTGGCCGACGGGCTGCTTCGCGCCGGCTACGATGTCCGCGTGCTCGACGCGCTTAATCCACAAGTTCATCCAGACGGCCCGCCGTCCTATCTGTCTCCTGAAGTTGAATTAATGACCGGCGATGTGCGCGACCCCAACTGCCTTAAGGAAGCTCTGCGCGGGGTCGATGTGGCTTTTCACTTTGCGGCCTGCGTCGGCGTCGGCCAGTCCATGTACGAAATCAGCCGCTACATGAGCGTGAACACGGGCGGAACGGCGGAACTGCTTCAGGCGATCCTTGACAACAAGACCGCGCTACAGAAGCTGATCGTCGCCTCCTCCATGTCCATCTATGGCGAAGGCCGCTACTATTGCTCCGCTTGCGATGGGGCCGCCGCGCCGCCGGTTCGCACCACCGCGCAGCTCAAAGCCGGACAATGGGACCTCCGCTGCGAACATTGCGGGAGCGCGCTGGAACCACGTCCCACCGATGAATCCAAGCCGTCGGAGATCAATTCGTTCTACGCCCTTTCCAAACGCGACCAGGAGGAGGTGTGCCTTATCTTTGGCCGCACCTACGGGCTGCCAGTCACGGCGCTCCGCTTCTTTAACATTTACGGAACACGCCAGGCCCTCTCGAACCCCTACACCGGAGTGGCTGCTATTTTCGCCTCCCGTCTGCTGAATGGACAAGCGCCTCTTGTATTTGAAGACGGAGAGCAGATGCGGGACTTCGTAAGCATTCATGACATTGTTCGCGCCAGCATGCTGGCCATGGAGCGGCGCGAATCCGACGGCGAAGTCATCAACATAGGTTCGGGAAAGCCGGTTTCGATCCTGCAAGTTGCGCAGATGCTTGCCCACTCACTTAATTCCTCAATTGGGCCGGTCGTCACACGCAAATATCGCGCCGGAGACATTCGCCATTGTTACGCGGATTTAACGAAGGCGCGAACCTTGCTTGGCTATGAGCCAAAGGTGACGCACGAAGAGGGTTTCAGCGAACTGGCCGCGTGGCTCAGCAAGCAGCAGGCCGAAGACCGCGCGGAAACCATGTTGAAGGAACTAAGCGCATATGGGCTGACCGCTTGAGGCCCTGAAGGAATTGGAGGTAGCTCTGAAATCCATGCACCGCGTGAAAGGAAATGAAGCGATGAAAAACGGAATTGGCCGTACCGTTCTGATCACCGGAGGCGCGGGCTTTATCGGCTCAAACCTCGCCGAGCGGCTCCTATCGGAACCCGAAACGCGCGTGCGAATCTTCGACAACTTTTCGCGCGTCGGCGTCATGCACAACGTTCGATGGCTGCGCTCGCTGCCCGGCAGCAAACGGCTGGAAGTGGTACGGGGCGATGTGCGCGACCGCCGGGCCGTGCAGCAGGCTGTCACCGGGGCCTCGGAAATCTACCAACTGGCAGCGCAGGTAGCAGTCACAACTTCCGTGGATGACCCCGAAACAGATTTTGAAATCAACGCCGGAGGCACCTTCAACATGCTGGAGGCCGCGCGGCTCTGCGGACGCAAGCCCTTCATTCTCTACACCTCCACCAACAAGGTCTATGGCTCTCTCAAGCGTCTTTCCGTTGAGGTTGAAGGCACCCACTATCGCGCTTCGCTGCGCGGATTTCGCGGAGTCGATGAATCCGAGCCGCTCGACTTCCACTCGCCTTACGGATGCTCCAAAGGCACCGCCGACCAGTACATCCACGACTACGCGCGCATCTACGACCTGCCGACCGTGGTCTTTCGAATGTCCTGCATCGCCGGTCCGCGGCAGTTCGGCAATGAGGACCAGGGATGGGTCGCGCACTTCCTCTACTCAGTCCTCAACGGCAAACCTATTACCGTTTACGGCGACGGCTATCAGGTGCGCGACGTGCTGCACGTGCAGGACCTCATCGATGCCATGATGGCCGTCCGCCGCAACATCGACCGCACGCGCGGAGAAGTCTTCAATCTCGGCGGCGGCATGGAGCGCGCCGTCTCGGTTATGGAAATGCTGCACACCATCGAGCGCAGGGTTCGCAGGCCGCTGCGCCTCAAATACAGCCGCATTCGCCCCGGCGACCAGCCGCTTTACATTGCCGATACATCGAAGCTTGAGCAGATGACCGGCTGGCACGCGCACCGCTCCATCGTGGAAATACTCGATGAAATCCATCAGTTCTGGCGGCAGAACCACAATGTCACCCCGTTCCCCGCCGCCAGTCTTGAGCCCGCCGCAGCGCTGCACATGGAGGTGGCATGAGATATGCCCTCGTCAATCCGGTATGGAGCTTTGAGGGATCAACCTACTTCGGCTGCGCCGAGCCGCACTTCCCGCTCGAACTCCTCTCTGCGCGGGAAATGCTGCGCGCCGCCGGACACGAGGTACTGCTCATCGACGCCTTTATGGAAAAGCTCACGCCTGACCAGGTCTCCATAAGGCTCGCAGGCTTCGACGAAGATTTTCTCGTCATCCCTACCGCTCCCTCTTATCTGTTCTGGCGTTGCCCTCAGCCCGAGCTCCGCGTTCCCCGTGACTGGATCAAAGCCCTCAATCGCCACTCCACGACAGTTGTTATCGGCCCTCACGGCTCCGTCACTCCTCACGCCACTCTGCGAAAGATTGGTGCGGACGTGGCGCTGCGCGGCGAGCCCGACCAGACACTTCCGCAACTCGCAACCATGCCGTGGGAAATGATCGCCGGCTGCTGCTGGCGCGGCGAGAACGATGCCATCCACCTCTCTCAGGGATTGGGAGCGACGGACATGGCGGCGCTCCCCATGCTTGACTACTCGGATTATCCGGTCGAGCGCCACTCCCACCTGCATCACGTTTTTCCCGGCCACTGCGCGGACCACCTGAAGCTCGGTGCTGAAGTCGAATTTGCGCGTGGATGCCCTTATTCCTGCACCTTCTGCAATAAGACCCTCTTCCGAAACAAATTTCGCGAGCGCAATCTTTCCGTTGTACTGGCGGAAATCGACCAGCTCATCGCGCGCGGAGTCGAGTACATCTACTTCATCGATGAGATTTTCGGCGTCGGCAAGCAGGTTCGCACGCTGTTGCAAGAAATTGCGAAGCGGCCCCTCTCCATTGGCTTCCAAACCCGCATTGACCTGTGGAACGAGGAAACGCTGGAGATGCTCGGCAAGGCCCACTGCGTCTCCTTCGAGTGCGGTATTGAATCCATCACCGAAGAAGGGCGCGAAAAGATGAACAAGAACTGCCGTCTCTCCACCGATCGCATCGGCGACCTGCTGCTGTATGCGCGCAAGTTCATCCCGTGGGTGCAGGCGAACCTCATCAAAACCGCGAAAGATGATCCCGCCGCTATCCAAGCATGGCAAAACCGCCTCAAATCGAACGGCGTTTGGGTCAGCGAGCCTGTCCCCATGTTCCCCTTCCCCGGCAGCCCCGAGTACGTCACCACTTTCGGCGCGCAACCCGACGACGAAGCCTGGGAGCGCGCGCATTCGTTCTATCTGAACCTATTTGCCGACAAGGGCTACAGCGATATTCAGGACCAGCACCCGCGGTCTCTGGCGGAGCTCGAATGCGCGTCCTGATGACCACCGACACGGTCGGCGGAGTCTGGACCTTCACGCAGGAGCTTGCCGCCGGGCTGCTGCGCAGCGGCTGCGCCGTCGCGCTCGTCAGTCTTGGGCGGCGTCCCTCGAACGAGCAGCGAACCTGGGCCGATAATCTAACTTGCGCGTGGGGAACCAACTTCCGCTACAAAGCGCTGGATACGCCTCTCGAGTGGATGCCGCGAAACGAATCCGCTTACTCCGACGCCGCGCCGGTCCTGATGGAGATGGCCCGCGACTTCCAACCCGATTTGTTACACAGCAATCAATTCTGCTTTGGCGCTTTGCCTCTCGAAGCGCCGAAGGTCATCACCGCCCACAGCGATGTGCTGAGCTGGGCCGCGAGCTGCCGCGACGGCAAGCTCGAAGACTCCGCCTGGCTCAGGCAATATCTGGCGCTTGTGGACAGCGGCATCTCAGGGGCCGAATGCGTTGTCGCGCCAACGCGCTGGATGCTGCACGCGCTCGCCCGCAACTTCCCCCTGCCGGAGTCAACCGCGGTCGTTCCGAATGGCCGGACTTTGGCCGCCCCTTCAGCGGCCCGCAAGCTTCAGGCCGTCACGGCGGGCAGGCTTTGGGATGAAGCGAAAAATACTTCCATGTTGCGAGAGGCGCGGTCGCCAGTCCCGCTGCTCGTAGCGGGAGAATCCGATGCATCCGCGCCGGACCACGTAATGTCTCTGGGCCCGCTCTCGCAAAACGATCTCCTCGCCCTGTTCCGCGAAAGCTCCATTTACATCTGCACATCCCGCTATGAGCCGTTCGGGCTCGCTCCGCTGGAAGCCGCGCTTTGCGGCTGCGCCGTCCTCGCCAACGATATCGCCTCGCTCCGTGAAGTCTGGTCGGACGGCGCGCTTTACTTTTCCGGAGCCGAGTCGCTCGCCGAGCTGCTCCGCGACCTCTGCGACAATCCCGAACGGCTGCGCGCCGCCCGTATTCAATCCTTCCAGCGCGCCGGCCTTTTCACCGCCCAGCGAATGATTAAGGGTTATTTGCAAGTCTTTCAGTCCGCGCTCGCACGCTCGGAGGCGCCGGCCTATGTCGCGTAGTCTTCGCATCGCCTATCTGGCCCACGCCGTGCGTTCTGACTGGAACAATGGAAATGCCCATTTTCTTCGGGGCCTCCTGCGCAGCCTGGTCGCCCTCGGACACGATGTCGCCGTCTTTGAGCCGTGCCCCGCCTGGTCTATTAGCAATCTTCGCGACGAACCGCTCGGCGCGGCTTCGCTCTCGCAGTTTTCTGCAACGTACCCCGAACTCCACATCACGCCCTATAACGCCATGCCTCTCTACAATCCGGCCTTGTGGCGCAACGCGCTCAAGGGCCGTGATGTAGTCATCCTGCACGAATGGAACCCGCCGGAATTGGCCGCTGCACTGCTTGAGTTACGGCCACAGATGGGCTTTCGCCTGCTCTTTCACGACACCCACCACCGCGCCTCCTCCTCGCCCGAGCAGATTCGCCTCTTCGGCACGCAACGGTTCGATGGCATCCTCGCATTCGGAGATTCACTGCGCCGCATCTATCAGGAGCGATTCGGCATTAGAAACGTTTGGACCCTCCATGAGGCCGCCGACACCACCGTCTTCTGCCCGCAGCCGGGCACGCCCAAAACCACAGACGTTGTCTGGATCGGCAACTGGGGCGAGGAGGAGCGCTCCAAGGAAATCTGTGACTTTCTGCTCCGGCCAGCCATGGAGGCACGCAACCGCCGCTTTCAAATCTTTGGAGTGCGTTATCCCGAACAAGGCCTAGCCGCGCTAAGCAGTGCCGGAGTGGACTACGGCGGATATCTACCTAACCTTGAAGCGCCCGCCGCCTACGCCCGCTCGCGGCTCACAATCCACATTCCGCGCCAGCAATACGCAACGGCCATGCACGGCATCCCAACCATTCGTGTGTTTGAGGCGCTGGCCTGCGGAATTCCGCTCATCTCCGTCCCCTGGGACGATGACGAGCAACTCTTTCGCGAGGGCGACCTTCTCTTTGTCCGAAGCGGAGCGGAAATGAAACGCGCGATAGAGAAGCTTCTCACAGACGAGTCCGCGTCTTGTGCTCAGGCTCTGCGCGGACTGGAAACCATTCTCTCGCGCCACACCTGCGCCCATCGCGCGGAGCAGCTACTTGACATTTGCGAGGAGTTACTTCAGTGAATATCTTCGTCTTTGGATCCAGCATAGTTTCGTCTTACTGGAACGGAGCCGCCACTTACTATCGCGGCATCTATAAGTACCTCGCGCAGCGGGGCCACCACATTACTTTTGCCGAACCGGACGCCTACGAACGTCAGCAGCATCGCGATCAGCATAACCACTCCTACGTTGGATCAATCGTCTACCGCCCCACCATCGACATACCCCGAATGTTGAACTACGCCAGCCACGCGGGTGTGGTCATTAAGCACAGCGGCCTCGGCGTAGATGATGAATTACTCGAAGGTGCCGTGCTCGAACTCAAGGCGCCCAAGGCAGTCATCTTTTGGGATGTAGATGCTCCCGCAACAATCGGCCGCATTGAAGGTGACATACACGATCCTTTTCGGCAACGCATCCGCCAATACGACGCCATCTTCACCTATGGTGGAGGCCCTGAAATGCGAGCCGCATATCTCCGGCACGGCGCGCGCACCTATTGCAGTGTCTATAACGGACTCGATCCCGACACCCATTATCCTGTCACTTCCGACCCAGCACTGGCCTGCGATGTGGCGTTCATTGGAAACCGGCTTCCTGACCGCGAGCGCCGCGTGGAAGAGCTGTTCTTTCGTGCGGCTGCTATGGCTCCTGACAAGCAATTTCTCCTCGGCGGCGAGGGCTGGGGGGACAAGCCGATGCCCGCCAATGTTCGATGGATCGGCCACATCCCTACCCACGAACACAACCGCGTGAACTGCTCAGCAGGTATGGTCCTCAACATCAACCGTTCGTCCATGGCCAGCTGCGGCTTCTCGCCGCCAACGCGCGTCTTCGAGGTCGCCGGCGCGGGCTCCTGCATGTTGTGCGACGACTGGCCGGGGATCGACGACTGCTTCGAGCCGGAAAAAGAAATCCTTGTCGTTCGGACTGCCGAAGACATCGTTAACGCGCTAAACCGTCATGGCGAGAACAGCCGCAAGCAAATCGGCGAAGCCTTCCGGACCCGTGCCCTCCGCGAACACACTTACGCATGCCGTGCCGAGCAGGCCGAGCAGGCACTCCTTCAGATTCGCGAACGCAAGTCCAACGCGCGGCTTGCACGGGCAATCGAGGTGATTCAGGAGGCCGCATGAAGATCGTCATTTATGGACTTACTATTACATCCTCCTGGGGAAACGGTCACGCCACGACTTACCGCTCGTTGGCCAGGGCGCTCGCGCACAATGGCCACAGCATCGCCTTTGTCGAAAAGGATACGGAATGGTATCGCCATAATCGCGATCTTCCTGAACCTGAGTTCTGTACAGTCCATATTTATGACCATTGGGCTGAATGCTCGCAGCCATTGGTGAACTTGGCTGCGGACGCGGATGCCATTGTCATCGGCTCATACTTCCCCGATGCAATTCAGGCAACGCGAGAGTTACTTCACGCTGGTTACGGTCCACTCATCTTTTATGACATCGATACTCCAATTACAATGTCGCAACTTCATTCTCACGGACGCACAAGCTACC
>DASTXK010000315.1:0-3827 GCA_035765555.1 Acidobacteriaceae bacterium | reverse complement strand
CCTCGTCGAGGATGAGGATGCGCGGATTGTGGGCGAGCGCACGGGCGAAGTTGATAAGCTGCTTTTGGCCGGTGGAGAGGGAATTGCCGCGCTCGCGGAGAGGCTCGTTGTATCCGCCGGGGAGCGACTCGATGAAGTCGTGGACGTTGACCTGCTCGGCGGCGAGGCGAATCTGCTGGTCGTGAATGTCGGTGCCGAGGCGGATGTTGTCGGCAATGGTTCCGCTGAAGAGGAAGGGGTCCTGCATGACGACGCCGAAGTGCCGGCGCAGGCGGAGCAGGTCGTGTTCGCGCACGTCGAGTCCGTCGATGAGGACCGAGCCGTGCTGGATGTCGTAAAAGCGCATCATGAGGCTGACGATGGTGGTTTTTCCCGCGCCGGTGTGGCCGACGATGGCGGAGGTCTGGTCAGGATCGATGCGGAAGGAGACGCCGCGCAGAATCCACTCGATGTCGTCCATGGCGTCGAGTTCGGCGGGGGTGGCGGCGGCGACGCGGGCGGCGGTTTCGGGATCGAGGCGCTGGTAGGTGAACCAGACGTTGCGGAACTCGATGCTGCCGGAGTTGTCTCCGGCTTTGGGGTGCGCGGGCGAGATGATTTCGGGCTGCGTGTCGAGCAGCTTGAAGACGCGCTCGCTGGCGGCCATGGCGGCCTGCAGGATGTTGTATTTGTCGCTGAGGTCCTGAATGGGGCGGAAGAAGCGCAGGGCGTACTGGATGAAGGCGACGAGCACGCCGATGGTGACGGCGTTACGCATGGCCCCGAGGCCTCCGATCCAGAGCACGAGCGCAATGGCCGTGGAGCTTAGGATTTCAACCGCGGGATAGTAGAGCGCGTAGGCCATGATGGAGTCTTTGAAGGCCACGAGGTATCCGCGATTGATTTGCTCGAAGTCGTTGTAGGCGCGGCGCTGGCGGTTGAAGAGCTGCACCAGGGACATTCCTGTGACGTGCTCCTGTGTGAAGCTGTTGATGCGGGCGAGCGTGGTGCGGACGCGGCGGTAGGAGTCGCGCACGTACTTGCGGAAGACCATGGTGGCGACGAAGATGAGCGGCAGCACGGAGAAGGTGATGAGCGCGAGCCACCACTCCATGCGCAACATGACGGCGATGATGAAGGCGAGGGCGAAGACGTCTTCAAAAATGGCGACGACGCCGGCGGTGAACATTTCGTTGAGGGCATCAACGTCGCTGGTGAGTCGGGTGACGAGGCGTCCCACCGGGTTGCGGTCGTAGAAAGCGACGTGCATGCGCTGGAGGTGGGTGAAGATCTGGCGGCGCAGATCGAACATGATCTTCTGGCCGGTCCATTGCATGAGGTAGGTCTGGGCGAAATCGCAGAGGTAAGAGACGAGGAGCGTGCCGAGGTAGATGGCGGCGATTTCGGTGATGCCGGTCCAGGCGTTGGGGCTGAGCCAGCGGGCGAGCCATTCGGACTTGGCCGTAGGATGGCCGGTGAGGTAGCGGTCAATGGCGACGGCGATCAGGTAGGGTCCGGCGACGTCGAGGACGGCCTTAATAAGGATGGCCGCGATGGAGGTGCCGACGGCGAGCTTGTAGGGGCGCAAATAGGTGAGCAGGCGGCGCATCAGGCGCGCATCGTAGGCCTTGCCGATGATCTCGTCTTCGTGCTGCGGCTTCGGCTTTTCTGTTGCCTGCTTGGGTTTGTCCTGGTCGGCCATGCGTGGTTCTTATTCTATAGATTCCACATAAGGGGCCAGGGTTCAGGGACCAAGGGCGAAGGGACCAAGGGCCAGGAGTTTTCTTCGCGATATGAAGGAAGAGATGTAAGGTCGGGACGGAAAACCGATCCCTCAGCGGCTAAAGCCGGGGCAAATTTGAATGGCTGAATGGACGGGCTGAAGCCCGTCCCCTTCAAGGCTCAGCTTAATCGTCGAGATTCAATTTTCTGCCTAATACGGGCCAACGCTTCCTCGCCATCAATCAGCTTGACGCGCCCGCTCTCGATATCGTCGTAGCGGCTGTCGAGCGTTTCGCGGACCTCCGCCAACTCACTCAAATAGCCAGTCAGCGCGTTTTCGACGAGTTCATCCGCCGAGTGCCCGGTTTCTGTCACCCACTGACTGATCTTTGCCTCAAGGTTCGGATTGTCGAGATGGACATCCATGCTACTGAGCGTAGGGAGGGGCATGGGCGATGTCAAGCGGGCCCGGAGACATGGTTGCGGGCGGAGGGCTATAATCGCTGGCCGGGAGGGAATTATGAGGCTCTTCCGTGTTGTTATGCCGCTTCTGGTCGCCGGCATTCTGCCGTGTGTGGCGCAGTCGCCCACTCCGAAACAACCTGCCGAATCCGCGCCTGCAAAGACGCAAAGCTCACCCCTATTGAAAATGCAGAAGCAGGTGGTTATCGGGAAGGATTCCACCTGCTACTCTATTCGGGATTATCGATTCGCCGTTCCGAAGGACTCGCGCGTTCCGAAGCTGAAGAGCTACTCGACGTGCGTGCCGGCGGCGCGGTTTGAAGCGAGGAATGTAATAGCGCCATCGAGCGGTTCGGGCGCAACAGGAACAATGGGTTCGACGGCAGAAGAAGGCCGGTGATTCACACCGGTATTCGTTAGTGGCCCTTGGCGGCGCGCTCTACAGCGCGCTTCGCGGCGTAGTCGTTCCAGTGCGCGTAGGCTTGGTCGTACTCGCCGTTTCGCTCCGCAAAGCGGCGAGAGCGAACGCGCTCGACGAGGATTTCTCCGCTGGGCGGCGGGTTTCGGAGCAGCGGCATGGTTTCGCTGATGTACTCGGCGAGCGGCATGGCGTTCGGGTCCTCCAACTGAAAACGCCCGGTAAGTTCGGTTTGAACATAAGGCGGGACGATCTCCAGCACTTCAACCGGTGTGTCGCGCAGTTGGTAGCGGAGAGACTGTGTCCAGGAATGGATGGCGGCCTTGGTGGCGCAGTAGGACGCATTGGGGAAAATGGGCACGAAGGCGAGTCCGGAGGTGACGGTCATGATGGTCGCCTTGGGCTGCGCGAGGAGCAGCGGCATGAGCGCCGCAGTGATTCGCAAGGTGCCGAGAAGATTGATGGCGACGGTTTGCTCGGCAATCGCGAGGTCTTCGACGCCTGATTTGAGATTCTCGGACTTCATGACGCCGGCGTTGTTGATGAGGACGTTGAGCGCCGGGAACCTGGCCTTGACCTCGGCGGCAAAGTGCGGCAACTCGTCGGGGTTTTCGACGTCGAGGGTGAGAAAGCTCATGCCGGGGTTGGCGCGGGCGGTCTCTTCCAGCGCGGAGCGGCGGCGCCCGGCGATGATGACCTGGTTGCCGTCGCGATGGAATGCCTCGGCGAGTCCGCGGCCGATTCCGGAGCCGCCGCCGGTGATGAGGATAGTGTTTCCTGTCTGATTCATGCTTCTTGCTGCTCCTTTGCAAAGTCTCTTACAAGATGCGGAAATCAGCGGCGCGATTCGTCTTTACTAGAATTGAATGGATGGATTCGGTTGGAATATATCTTTCGGTGCCGTTCTGCCGGTCGAAGTGTACCTACTGCAATTTTGCTTCGGGTGTGTTTCCGGCGAGCTACTTTGAGCGGTACGTGGCGCGCGTGGAGGACGACCTGCGCGGCGCGCGGGGGCGGGTTGCGGGCTGGGATGCGGCACTGCCGGAGCGGGTGGATTCGATTTATCTGGGCGGCGGGACGCCTTCTCTATTACCGCCGGAGTTGCTGCGGCGGCTGTTCGGAGCGATTCGGGGTGAATTTGCGGTCGAGCCGAGTGCGGAGATTACGGTGGAGTGCGCTCCGGGCCAGTTAGAAGATGAGGCGCTGGCGGCGATGGTGGCGTGTGGCGTGAACCGCGTAAGCTTCG
>DASTXK010000314.1:0-4309 GCA_035765555.1 Acidobacteriaceae bacterium | reverse complement strand
CTCCGCGTTCTGCCGCACCAGCGTCGAGTAGTTCAGCTTCAGGTCTTTCGCATAATTCGGAAGCCCGTCAATCAGCGCATCCATCGACATAAATTTCCCTCCGCAGACAATCTGGGTGCCCCATCCTATCGGTCCGTTTTTTGACCGATAGGGTGGGAGAGTACGTCTGGACGGCCAGTCGCTACGCCGCCAGTGTGGCTTCACCCTTCTGCCAGTTGCAGGGGCAGAGTTCGTCGGTCTGCAGGGCGTCCAACACGCGCAGAACCTCCTGCGGATTGCGGCCCACGGAAAGATCGGTGACGTAGACGAAGCGAATGATATTTTCCGGATCGACGATGAAGGTGGCGCGCTGCGCCACGCCCGCGTTGATGTCCAGAATTCCCAACTGGCTGGTCAGGTCGCGCTTCACGTCCGCCAGCATGGGAAAGGGCAGATCCTTCAGGTCTTCGTGATTGTTGCGCCACGCCAGATGCACAAATTCCGAATCCACGCTGCCGCCCAGCACCTGCGCGTCGCGCGCGTCGAACTCGGCGTTCAGCTTGCCGAAGGCCGCGATCTCCGTGGGGCAGACGAAGGTGAAGTCCTTTGGCCAGAAGAAGTACACCTTCCACTTGCCGGGATAGCTCTCGTTCGTGATGGTCTCGAAGGCCTTGTTTTTGTCGGTGCTTACGGTTGCGGTGACAGCAAAGGAGGGAAATTTCTCGCCTATGGTTAACATGAAGACTCCTTATAAGTTGAGAACTATTTTTGGCACTTCGGACAAAGCCCGAGAACATCCACCGCATAGCGCTGGACAAGAAATCCGTCCTTCAGCTTATGGGTCCCGAGGGCGATTCCGAGTTCTTCGGCGTTAATGTCCGTGATGGATTTGCAGGACGTGCAAACCAGGTGGTAGTGCGGCCGGGCATTGGTCTCCACGCGAAGCGAACCATGGTGCAGGCTCACCTCGCTGAAAATGCCGCTTTCAATAAAAAGATGGATGTTCTTGTAGACCGTGGCGAGGGAAACCGAAGGGACCTTCTTTTTCACCCGATCATAGACATCTTCCGGGCTGGGATGCCCGCGCATGGCCCGTAGCGTCTCGTAGATCACCTGCCGCTGGTGCGTGACCGCCACACCAGCGCGCTCGCAGATGGAACGAAACTCATTTGCCTCGGCTACAGTCATTGACAAAAATTATTAAACAATAATTGTTATTAAACGTCAAGCAAGGCGAAGGCAGAAGATGTGCGCCGGTCTTTTACTCCACGTGGTAGTTCGGGGCTTCGCGCGTGATGATCACGTCGTGGACGTGGCTCTCGCGCAGGCCCGCGTTTGAGATGCGGATGAAACGCGACTTGGTTTGCAGTTCCTCGATGGTTCCGCAGCCCAGGTAGCCCATGCCGGAGCGCAACCCTCCCACAAGCTGGTAAACCATGGCTTCGAGCGGCCCGCGATGCGGCACGCGGCCCTCGATTCCTTCCGGAACGAACTTCGCCAGACGGTTTCCGGCGTTGCGCTCGCGGTTGACGACGCCTTCGCCGCGCGCTTCCTGCTCTTCAAAGTCCTGCGTGCCCTGGAAATATCGCTCGCCCGAACCCTGCGCCATGGCGGAAAGCGACCCCATGCCGCGATAGGCCTTGAATGACCGGCCCTGATAGAGAATCGTCTCACCGGGGCTTTCGTCCACGCCTGCGAAGAGCGAGCCGATCATGACCACGTTTGCACCGGCGGCGATGGCCTTGGCCACGTCGCCCGAATACTTGATGCCGCCATCGGCGATCACGGGGATTCCATGCTCGCGCCCGGCGCGATACGCCTCGCTGACGGCGGTGATCTGCGGCATTCCCGCGCCTGTGACCATGCGGGTGGTGCAAATCGACCCAGGCCCGATGCCCACCTTCACGCCGTCCGCGCCGTTCTCGATGAGCGCCTTCGCTCCGTCATAAGTGGCGATGTTTCCGGCAAGCAGGTCTACATCCGGAAACGCCTTCTTCACCAGCCGCACGGCTTCCAGCACGCGCGACGAGTGGCCGTGGGCGGAGTCAATCGAAAGCACATCGACACGGTTCTTCACCAACTCAGCGGCCCGCTCCAGAAAATCTCCTGTGGCCCCGAGCGCCGCGCCTACGCGCAGGCGGCCCTGTTCGTCTTTGGAGGCATTGGGATACTTCAGCTTTTTCTGGATGTCCTTGACTGTGATGAGGCCCTTGAGCTCGTATCCGCCGTTCACGACCAGCAGCTTTTCCACGCGATGCTGGTGCAGAATCTGTTCGGCCTCTTCCAGCGTGGTGCCCACCGGAACGGTGATGAGGTTGTCCTTGGTCATCACGTCGCGGATGGGAATGTCGGTGCGCGTCTCAAAGCGCAGGTCGCGGTTGGTGAGGATGCCGACCAGCTTCTTGTTCTGCGTGACGGGCACGCCGGAGATCTTGTAGCGGCGCATGACATCGAGCGCGTCAGAGATCAACTGGTCGGGCCGCACCGTGACGGGATCGACGATCATGCCGCTTTCCGAGCGCTTCACCTTGTCCACTTCGCCGGCCTGCTGCTCGATGCTCAGGTTGCGGTGGACAATGCCCATTCCGCCCTGCTGCGCCATGGCGATGGCCAGGCGCGACTCGGTCACGGTGTCCATGGCGGCGCTGAGCAGCGGCGTGTTGAGGGTGATTTTCTTGGTGAGTCGGGTCTGCGTGCTTACCTGCGCCGGAACCACATCGCTGTAGGCGGGAACCAGCAGCACATCATCAAAAGTCAGAGCTTCGGGGACAGGATGTTCAATCATATGAAGGATGCACCGCGGCCTTTGGGCGGAAGACACTCCATTCGGCGCAGTGGCTATCCTGATATTGTAGAGCCAAATTCAGAATTGGCTGTAACTCGGGCCGTTTGCGCGCCGCACGCCAGAATCGGGACCGTCTATTTCGGCTCCGGATGGTTCTTCGGTTTCGGCAGTTTTGGAGCTACGGCGCGCAACTCGGCGAGCATTTTCTGATAGTCTTCGCGATTGGTCTTGAGCCTTGAATAGTCGGTCGAGGCGTAGTCATAGTAGAGGTCGCCCATCAAACTCTGCGTAAGACCGGAGGGAAGAAGGCCAGCTTCGCGGGGATTGTGGGCCTTGTTATTCGCGGCCACCGTCCAGGCAAAGGGCGCTACGCGGATGTCGTATCCGGCATTCAGCATGTAACGGAGGCCGATGCGGCTGGCCCGTTTGTTCATCTGGACCGCGAGCTTACCAGCGGCGATGCCGTCGCCAATTCCGACAGGCAGGCCGTAGAATCCGGCGAAATCACTTGCCCAACCGACGATATTCTGGGTCTTCAGTCGAGCACGATGAACAAACAATTGCTTGTCGAGCGTGGTGGCAATGCAATTGGACAAGATCGCCGCAAGCTGCGCCTCATTGTCGAGCGCGGCCAGCACATTATCGGGCACGACAATAATGCCTCCGGGAGTGGCGCTGGCATCGTTCAGGACCTCCTTCCATCGGGAGGGCTTTTCGACCACATAGAAGCGGAAATTGATCTTTGCCGGGTCCGAGGCCGGAAGGTCTCTCTGGTATTGCGGAATGAGGCCCTCGCCAACTCGTGTGACGTAATCCTGAATCGCCTGGTCGGGGAGAATGTTCAGCGTCCATTTCAGGTGGCCCTTGATCTTGCCAGGCTTGTGATTGGCGTAATCCGGCAGTTCGATCTCCGGTTCCGATTTGTCGCGAAACTTCACTTCGTCAGGGGTGATTGTGTTGGGCAAAAACTTGATCGAAAGGACCTCCATGGAGTGGTCCGGCAACCATTTTCCCTTGAATGATGCCCACATCCCGGCGTGAATCTGATCGGTGAGAATGTCCTTGCCGTCCTCCGACAGGAGCCTGGTTTGAGGCGTCACCTTCAGCGGATAGCCCTCCACCCAGAGCGTTCCCGCCGCGCCATTGCCTGCGCGGAGCGCGGGCGTCTCCTCGATCAGTCCAGTGTCGTCTATTGCGTTGTTCGGGTCTCCGCCCCAATCCGTTTCAGGAAGAAAGGCGATGGAACTGGCAACGAATTCCCCTGTGCGCTTGTCAAAGCTGCCTTCGATGTGGAGCCGCGAGCCTACCCGTACCACCGGGTCTACATACGCATCGGTTTTGCGATCATTCGGCGCCGATTGACGGCTGGTTTTTGAATTCGCCCGCACTTGCCGCGAACCGATCTGAAATTGGTCCTGAGACGTAACGCTGGTTACGTATCCATCGAATGCTTTCGAAAGGTTTGAGGCGTAGGCTCCGGCGGATAACCCGAGCAGAAGGGCCAGTACTATTCCGGTGCGACAGAACATGGATGTACGCCACGAT
>DASTXK010000313.1:0-2621 GCA_035765555.1 Acidobacteriaceae bacterium | reverse complement strand
GGGCTTAATCACCGGCCACACTTCCGTCAGCGCCAGCTTCATGCGTCCATACGCCTGCATGTGGCTGTCGGCTATGTGATGCACAACCTGCCGCACCGTCCATCCACCTTCGCGATAGGCCGTGTCGAGCTGCGCGTCTTCAAGACCATAGACCGCCGAGCGCAAATTCTCCGGCAATGCCGCAATTCCGGCAATGTATTCGGAAACGTGCGCCGCATCAACAGCTTTGGGCGCCGTGCCGATAGGATAGCGTGGGTCGTTCGAGGAATTCGCCATACCAGAGTCATAGCATGCCCCGGCAAATCGCGCCATGGCTGGCCCTCTGCGCCTAAAATCAAAGGTGTCTCATCTAAACAATATGACCCATCCGCCCGCCAGCGCCCGCGACCACAAGAAGTACTTCTTCGATAAGTTCGGAATCACCAACAGCCTGCTTGAGCGCTGCCTTGGCGAGGCCCTCTCCGCCGGAGGCGACTACGCCGACCTCTATTTCGAGTCCATTGCCTCCACCTCCATCGGCATCGACGAGTCCATCGTCAAGTCCGCCAGCCAGGGAGTCAGCGCCGGATGCGGCATCCGCGTCCTGAGCGGCGAGCGCACCGGATACGCCTACACCGACGACCTCTCCGCCGACCGCCTGCTCCACGCCGCCCGCACCGCCGCGCTCATCGCCAGCGGCCCGGCCAAACAGCCCGTCGCGGGATTCACCGAGACCCAAACCCCCAGCCTCTATCCCGCCCCGGCCATCGACCTTGATACTGATCTCTCCGCCAAGCTCGACCTCGTGCAGCGCGCTGACCGCGCCGCCCGCGCCTACGATCCGCGAATCACCCAGGTCCGCGCCGGATACGCCGACGAGCTTCGCCGCATCCTCATCGCCGCCTCTGACGGAACCTTCGCCAGCGACACCCAGCCGCTCGCCCGCCTCAGCGTCTTCGTCCTCGCCAAAGATGGAGAGAAGACCGCGCGCGGAACCTCCGGCGGCGGCGGCCGCGTCGAAATCGACTTCTTCCAGACGGAAAAGCCGCCCGAGCACTTCGCCACGGAAGCCGCCCGCCAAGCCATCCTGCAACTCGGGGCCGTCGCCGCTCCGGCGGGAGAAATGGAAGTCGTTCTTGGCCCCGGATGGCCCGGAGTCCTGCTGCACGAAGCCGTCGGCCACGGCCTCGAAGCCGACTTCAACCGCCGCAAAACCTCCGCCTTCACCGGCCTCATCGGCCAGCAGGTTGCCAGCCCGCTCGTCACCGTGGTCGATAACGGAACCATGCCCAACCGTCGGGGTTCTTTGAACGTGGACGACGAAGGCTCGGCCACGCAGGAAACGGTGCTCATCGAGAATGGCGTCCTCAAAACCTACCTCAGCGACAAGCTCTCCTCGCGCCTCATGAACATGCCTCACACCGGCAACGGACGCCGCGAGAGCTACCAGCAAATTCCCATGCCGCGCATGACCAACACCTATATGCTCGCCGGGCAGGACGCGCCCGAAGACATCCTGCGCAGCGTCAAGCGCGGCCTCTACGCCGTCAACTTCAGCGGAGGCCAGGTCGATATCGTCACCGGCAAATTCGTCTTCTCCGCCAGCGAAGCCTACCTTATTGAGGACGGCAAAATCACCGCGCCCGTCCGCGACGCAACGCTCATCGGCAACGGCCCCGAAGCGCTCAAATATGTCTCGATGGTCGGCAACGATCTCCAACTCGACGAAGGCATCGGAACCTGCGGCAAAGACGGCCAAAGCGTCCCCGTCGGCGTCGGCATGCCGACGATTAAGCTCGACAAGATGACTGTAGGTGGTACCAGCCGTTAGAAAGAATCTGGGTGCCACATCCTTCGCGCAGCGAAGGGTGGGAGAGTAAGCAGCCCAAACGATGTCATCCTGAGCAAAGCGAAGGATCTGCGGTTGCGATGTCCGCACCACAAAACACACCTATGCGTGGTAGAAAAACTCGGTTAAAAATACGATGTGAGGGAAATATCGCATGGTTAGTTTCCTGATGATGCTCTTGTTTGCACCGGCAATATGGGGGGCAGCGTGGGTATACACATCCCCACTGCACCGCATGGCAGGTATTTTTTGGCTGAAGCTCACCGTCAGAATAGTGTTGTTTGTCTTACTAATCGGAGGCTTCTTAGCTCACATCGCTTTTCTAGCTCAGCATGAACCGTTGAACACTCGCGGCCCTTATATGTTTGCCTTAATAGCATTTGACGCCATTCCCTCGATGGTTGTTATGCTTTATCGTTACTACCACGAGCCGAGCTATCGTAAATCTAGGCGATTCAGCGAGAATCCATGACAATCGAACTGACCACCTCGCTCCGCACTCTCGCCGCCGACATCGTCTCCCGCGCCCAGCGCGCCGGAGCCTCCGACGCTGAAGTCACCATTCGCGAGGGCGATGAATTCTCCACCACCGTTCGCATGGGTCAGGTTGAAACCCTCAAGGAATCCGGCTCACGCGGCATGGGCATCCGCGTCCTCGTCGCCGGAGCCAACGGCTACCGCGTGGCCTCGACCACAACCAGCGACTTCAGCGAAGAAGGCATCGACCACCTCGTCAGCGGAGCCATCGCCCTGGCCCGCGTCACCTCCGAGGACCCCTTCGCCGGACTCGCCG
>DASTXK010000312.1:0-5940 GCA_035765555.1 Acidobacteriaceae bacterium | reverse complement strand
CTCGGTCAAATGCGGCATAGGACCGCCTCCCGCGCTATTGGTTGACTCCGCTGGCCAGGAATCCTCCGTCCACCACAATGGTTTCGCCGGTCACGAAGGATGCCGCATCAGAAGCAAGGTACAGGACCGCTCCCACCACTTCTTCGGTTTTGCCGAAGCGGTCCATCGGCGTCCTCATCCGGAGTTCCTTGCCGCGCAGCGTGTTGTCCAGCAGATCGGCATTGAGCGCGGTGCGGAAAACACCCGGAGCGACGGCATTCACGGTCACGCCGCGCTTCGACCACTCAACCGCCAGCGAGCGCGTGAGCGACACAACTCCGGCCTTGCTGGCCGCGTAAGCCGCCACCTCACTGAGCGCGACAAAACTGTTCAGCGACGCAATGTTCACAATGCGCCCATAACCGCGCTCAAGCATGTGCTTGCCGAAAACCTGGCAGGAGCGCAGCGTTCCGGTCAGGTTTGTATCGATGATGCTCGTCCACTCTTCTTCCGGCATGGTGAGCGTCGGGGTCCGCTTGATTTTGCCTGCGCAGTTCACCAGAACATCAACTTTGCCGAAGCGGTCCAGCGTCGCCCCAAGAAGCCTCTGCAATGAGGCCCGATCGGTGATGTCCGACGACAGGCGCAACGTTTTTTTGCCGCGCTCTTCAATCGCCGCCGCCGTCTCATCCACGTGCTCCTGACGGCGCGCCGAAGCGACAACATCGGCCCCGGCGTCCGCAAAGCCCAAGCTGAGGGCACGACCAATTCCGGACGTGCCTCCAATCACCACGGCTGTCTTGCCTGCGAAATCAAACAAATTCTTCATGCGCAGCCTCCTTTGCCGCCGCATTCCAAAAAGACCGGCGCGATGTGGCGCTGGTAGAGGTTCTCGGTTACATTTTTCGCAACGACTTCTTCATTCGCCTCCAGAAGTTCCAGATACCGGGGGCCCATCTTAGCGGCTATCTTAAAGCCCACATGAAGCAACTGGCGGAAACTGCTGTTGTACGCCGCCGCCCCGGGCACATGCCGCAATGCCGACGTGTATTGTTCTGAAGCCCAGCCGCAAACTTCATTGGGAGTGGGCAGCTTCGTCGGGTCAATGTCAATCACGCTGACATAAGGCCCGCAAAGCTCGTCGCGGTGCGCGTAGGCCTCGGCGTAAACCTCCTTTGCCAGAACAAGCCCGTCGCCCCCCGCCTCCGCCAGGCCAATCAACTCTTCCAGCCAGGTGGTCCCGGCGGTCTTCAAATGCACGCCCGCATCGAAGCGCCTCATCGTTCTGTGAATCGCCGGATAGATCGAGAACTTGTCGCTGCCGGAATGTATGCTCAGCTTCAGATTTTCCGGCAGGCCATACTGTTTCACGGCGTGCGCAATCGCGGCCACGTCAAAGGCCATCTCGCATTCAAATTGCGCAGGGTCGCCGACGTAATCCACGCCTTTGTTGAAGCGCCCGCTGAACTTGGGAGCAATGGTCTGGATCGGAATGCCCTCGTCCGCTATGGCCGCAAGGATAATGAGCAGTTCAACCGGACTTTGCGCGCGGTCAGTCTCATCCATCGAAACTTCCGGGATGAAATTTCCCTTACCCTTGGCGTTCTCAATCTTCCGGTAGACTTGTCCGGCCTGCTTTACCGCCGCCAGAAACTTCGCGGCAGTTTGTTCCACAGCCTCCGGGGTAATCTCCAGCGGCTCTTCCATTCCTTCCAGCCGCAGCTTTCCGCATAGTTCAGAATGCCGCTTCGTAAAATCATCGATTTCGGCGGAGCCGGCCGGCTGCCCAATGGCATCGGCAACATCAATGGTGAAGAAGTCGCAGGGCTCGAGATAACGGTCAACGGTATTTAGCGTGATGTGGTCAGCATCGCAGAAATAGGGCTTGTCCCAGCGCAGGGCCTTCACTGCGGCGTCGGTCGCTATGCGCGTCGCCGCTGGACCGGAGCCGATGATCGTGTGTTCGCGGTTCGACTTGTTCCACACCGGGATGATCTCCAGGCCATGCTCCAGCGCCTGCACACATGCCTGCAACTGCGCCTTCGCCTGATGCGCAAACCGGTCCCCTGTTCCCACCGAATACTTGCCGAGCCTCAGTCCTTCGCTTGCCACTTCTTTCAGTTCCTCCCTGACTTGCCCCGCCGTGCTCGAAGCTCAACGCAGGAACACGTGATGCCGCGCGCGCTCCTCCGGTTTACAGCTTTTTCTTTGCGGTCTGACCACTACGATACACCAAGGCGACTTGATTCTCGCTTAGAGTACCGGCTGGCGGGACACAGAAGCGAAGCTTTGGGTTGTGCGCATACACAATTTTTTTAAGAAGAGCCTGCGGTTTGCCACACGCAAATTGACCAACCCTTCCTGAAGTTCTCAGCATCCTGATGAGTAAGGTATTAACCCAACAGTAAATGCCTGATCCATGCACGCTTGGTTGGTAAATCCAGACGCTAATGGAAATTCACTGATGTCCGCAGCCCCTACCGTTCTCCCCATCTTCGACGAAGCCGCTGATGTCGTTATCCTGTCCGATCTTAACCAGCGGATTCACCTGCTCCCTAATCATCTTGCAGACCATTCCGTCGATCGGTCCGAATCGAGCGATTGGGTGGGTTCCGCTTCGCGCCGCTGCTTTGATTGCGCGATTGCCGCGATGGGCCTGCTCGTGGCCTCTCCCATGATGGCGGTCACAGCGCTTCTGGTCTGGGCCACGTCTCCGGGGCCGGTCCTTTTTCGCCAGACCCGTGCGGGCCGCTATCGTCAGGCCTTCACACTGTATAAATTCCGCTCCATGCGCATTCGCGGCGACTCGGGCCCTTCACTCACGGTGGACCACGATCCGCGCATTACGCCACTGGGGGCCTTCCTGCGCCGCTATAAACTCGATGAACTGCCGCAGCTATGGAACGTGCTGCGCGGCGACCTGAGCCTGGTGGGTCCGCGCCCCAAGCTGCCGCATTTGGAGGCGCTGGACCTTCCATATCGTCCCGGCGTCACTGGAATCGCAACGCTCGCGTTTCGCAATGAGGAAAAGATTCTTTCGGAAGTGCAAGCGTGCCATGTCGAGTCGTTTTATGAGAGCTGTATCAAGCCAAGGAAAGCCCAGCTTGACCGGCAATACATGAGCAGCGCCACGCTCTGGACTGACCTAAGCCTGCTGTGCCGGACGACTTTTTCCTGCCTCATGCGCTCCGACAGCCTCTCTGAAAATGAGACCCGCACTCTCGCGAATTTGGCTGCCGCATGGCCGGACACCCCGCCGCAGCCTGCAGAAGACGGCATATCCGAAGTTGACTGCCTGGCCAGCTATTTCGCCAAGGTCGAACTCCATGGAGCGCGATGGCCAGCCGATTACCGAAAGCTCGACAAGTCGCTGAAGCGCCATGGATTTTCTAATTTCATTCAGGGATATGACTCGCCTCACCGCCTGCCCACCGCGCTGTACTTCTCCGTGAACCGCGCTGATGATCTGCGGGCCGTCGCGCGGGTTGTGAAGCACTGCGCGGACCGCACCGGCTTCAGGAACAATGTCCTGGTGATAAAAAGCGCCGGTTCACGGTTTTACTCCTCAGCCGCAGCGAGGGACCAGGCCGCCTGACGCCTTGCCTTCTGGCGGCAGGCAAGGGGCAAACCCGCTGCCCCGCCCCGCATCGAAAACACTGGCAGTGTGTTCGCGCCCGGAGCCGTATCTCTTGATGATAAAGCCTCGCATTCTGCACGTCGGCAAGTTCTACCTGCCTTCTCCCGGAGGCATTGAGACCCATGTGCGCAATCTCGCTGTGAGGCAGGCCCGCTTCGCTTCCGTCAATGTGGTGGTCGCTAATCGTTTCGCCCATAACGAAGTTTCCGAAATCGAGGGAGTCAGGGTGACACGCCTGGCGCGGGTCGGCACCATTGCCTCGATGCCCATCTGCCCGGCCCTGCGCGGCGCAATCCGCCACTCCCCCGCCGACATTGTGCATATTCATCTGCCCAATCCGGGGTCGGCGTGCGCCTTTCTGCTCAGCGGACACTCCGGCAAGCTCATCATCACGCATCACGCCGACACGTTGGGACGCAAGTTTCTTCGCTTGCTCAGCGATCCATTTGTCGACCGCCTGATGGCAATGGCAAGCTGCATCATCGTCACATCCAAGCGCTATCTGCAGTCCTCGGCGGAGTTGAAGCCGTTTCGGGAGAAGTGCCGGGTCATTCCTCTTGGCATTGATTTTGAACACCAGAGGCCCGATGTTGAGGACATTTTCGAGTTTCGCCGCCAGCGTGAGGATCGCCGCATCCTGGCCATCGGTCGGCTGGTCCCCTACAAAGGCTTCGACGTTCTCATCCGCGCCATGAAGGACATCGACGGGCATCTTGATCTGATTGGAGAAGGCCGTGAGGCGGAAAATCTTGCGGCGCTGATTGAAGAGGAAGGCGTCGGCCATAAAATCACCATGCACGGATGGGTGGATGATCCGGGGCCCTGGCTCGACCGCGCTTCTGTTTTTGTAATGCCCTCGGTGACGCGGGCCGAAGCGTTCGGGCTGGTGCAGTTGGAAGCAATGGCCGCGGGCCTTCCCGTCGTCAACACCGATATTGATTCCGGGGTGCCGGAAGTCTCGGTAAACGGCGAAACCGGACTCACCGTGCCTCCGGGGGACGTGTCGGCCCTTTCCAACGCTATTTCCCTGCTTCTCGACCGGCGCGATCTCCGCGAGTCGTTCGGAGTCGCCGCCATGGCCCGCGTCCACTCGGCTTTTTCGGCGGACCGCATGGCGGACCGCACGATGGCGCTCTATCAAAATGTTCTGGCCGCCTGAATGATCGTGGGAAGACGAGATATCCGCACGGCTCCGCCCTCTATTGAGGACGCACCCTACACGGGCACAGCCCGGCCTCGTGGAACAACGCGCGAGGTCTCAATCCTGGATGTGTTGGTCGAGCTTGGTCCGCATAAACGCGCGATCCTCTTCATCACCGTGGTCGCGGCCATCGTGGGATTCGGCATTTCCTGGCTTGTGCGGCCCAGCTACACCGCGCGCATTGTGGTGCTGCCTCCCCAGCAGAACAATTCGCTTGCCGCTACCATGATGTCCGAATTGAGCGGCCTTGGCGCCCTCGGCGGGCTGGCTGGCAGCAGCCTGGGCTTCAAGGATCAGGTTGACCTTTACGCACAGCTTTTCAAGACCGAGACCATTCAGGACGGCCTCATCAAGCAGTTCAATCTTCAGCACGTCTATGACAAAAAATATCTGTCGCAAACGCGCAAAGACCTTGCCAAACATACGAGCATTAAAACCGACCTCAAGAGCAACCTCATCACCATTACCTTTACGGACCACGACGCAAAACGAGCCGCAGCAGTCGCCAATGCCTACGTGGACCAATATCGCGATTTGTCGCAACACCTCGCCATCTCCGAAGCATCGCAGCGCCGCGAATTTTTCCAGCGCCAGATGGTCCAGGCCAAGAATGATCTGGCGAATGCTGAACAGGCCCTCGTCGCCACGCAGCAGAAGACCGGCATGGTCTCGCTCGACAGCCAGGAGCGCGCGCTGATCGCTTCCGCCGCCGCGTTGCGCGCCCAGATCACGGTGAAGGAGGCGGAGATCCAAAGCATGCAGGCCTACGCGACTCCGGAGAACCCGCAGTTGATCGAGGCCCAGCGCAGCCTGAGTTCGCTGCAAGCGCAGCTCACCAAAATGGGCGTTGGCGGGGAAACGATTGGGAGCGAGTTTGTAGTTCCGCAGGCCAAAGTCCCCAAGGCGGGGATGGAGTATGTTCGGCGGCTGCGCGATGTGAAGTATTACGAGACGATCTTCAATATTCTCGCCCGGCAATATGAGGCCGCCAAACTCGACGAAGCACGTGAAGGACAGTTGATCCAGGTGGTGGACCCGGCGCTGGTGCCTGACCGCAAAAGCTCCCCAAGCCGTCTGCTTTGGACCGTAGTGGCGCTGCTGATCGGACTCGCGGCAAGCACCA
>DASTXK010000311.1:0-5845 GCA_035765555.1 Acidobacteriaceae bacterium | reverse complement strand
GAGGCGCGATAAAGGTAATAGGGGCGCAGGCCGGGATAGCCGACGGTCTGGACACCTTCGCTGTAGCTGGAATTGCCGCTTTGCGCGGTCGCCTTGATGGTGTAGCTCTGCGCGGCGAGCGCCGCGGGGTGAATCGTAAAGGAGAGAGGCGTGGACTGCTCGGGCGGCAGATGGAAAGTGAATGCGGCGGGTGAGGCCGTCCATCCCGCCGGCAAGTTGAGGCGGAGCGTTCAGTCGACGGTTTCCTGCTGGTCGTTTTTGACGGAGACGGAGAGCGGGAAGGATTTGTCGTCGAGAGGAACGACTCCGGCGGGGGATGCGATGTTGACGGAGATGGCGGGCTTGACGACCAGCGGCTGATACACGTCTCCGTAGCCGTGCTCGCGATGCACGGTTTGCACGACCTGGCCAATGCGGATGGGAACCCCGTTCCAGGTGAACTCGGCCCAGCCGGCGATGGGGTATGGAGCGAAGGGCTGGTCGCGCAGGTTTGGATCGGAGATGTCGTAATACGGCTGCTCCGAGTTGGGGCGTGTGAAGTAGGGCCGCGTGTACTGCTCGTTGCGCGGAACGGTGACGCGGAAGACCACGTCGCCGTCGCTGCTGGATGGGGTGTCGAGGCCGGGCGCGCCGATGCGGAGAATGTTCCAGCGCTGATTGCCGGACGGCGCAAGCCAGGTGCGGGCGAGCTGGAGATTGCTGTTAGCGCCCCAGGGAGCGGCGCTGGTGACGTGCAGGCGAACATCAAACTCGCTGCCGGGGGTGACGGCGGTTGGCGTTTGCGCGGAGCTTAGGCCAAACTCCGAGGGGTGGTCCGAAGTGCGGGGAATCATGATGGCGTTGACTTGAAGTCCCAGCGCCTCAGCAAGCGCGGTGTTGAACTGCACCAGCTTGATGTTGAGTTCGTGAATGACGTTGGCCTTGTCGTCCTTGCTGAGGGTGCTTGCGTTAACCGCGGTGATGAGGTCTTTGGTCTTGCGATAGCCGTTGGCAAGTTCTGGCGCGATTTTCGCCGGGTTCGAGGGTAGATAACTGTAGGTGGCCGTCATCACGTCCTGATCGATGTCGCGCAGCGCCTTGGTGAGAAAGGCAGTGTCGCCGTGGGCGAGCATCGCGATGCCGGGCAGGGTCGTGTCAATTCCGGCGAAGAAATTCGAGGCTGGTGCAGAGGCATTGGCCGGAACGGGAACGCGCGAGCCGTAGAGGTGGTAGCCGACGAAGTGCGGGCCGGGGAGCGCGGGGTTTCCGCCGCCGTACTGCGATTTCTGCTGGCTCCAGCCTTCGCGCGCGATCTGGAAATAGGAGCGACCGAGGACGGGATCGAACGTCCCTTCAAGGATCTCGACATCGACGCTCGGGGCGTGGTCCATGATTGTGCCGTTAACGTAATCGTGAAAACGAACAGGCGCCCACTTACCGGTGGCGTAGTCGTACATGCCTTTGGAGGTGACGGGGACAAACGGCGCGCGCTCGTAAACCCGCAGCGGCGACCACGGGCGCAGGCCGGCGGCAATCTGGTCGGGAAAAACGTTCGGGTCGCCGGCCATCTTGAAGGCCAACTGCGCGGCTTTTCCGGAGACTTGGTGCTGGCCATGGCCGTCGGTGATGTTTCCGGTGAAGGTGGAACTCACGATGAGCGGACGGTAGAGGCGGACGGCGCGGACCACGTCATAGAGGACGCGATTAAGGCCCCACTTCTTTTCGGATTCTTCAATGGTTTTGGAGAAGCCGAAATCGGCGACGCTGGAAAAAAACTGCTGGCTGCCCGAGTACTGGTCGCAGAGTAGCAGTTCATTGGTGCGGATGAGCCCGAGCGCGTCATTGGTGGCGCTGGACATGGCGTCCTGTCCGCCTTCGCCGCGCGTGAGCGTCATGAGTGCGGTGCGCGCGCCGAGGCCGCGCGATTCCATGGCCAGCATGCCGCCGTCCTCGTCGTCGGGATGCGCGACGATGATCATGACGCTGGCCCAGGAGTGCAGCTTTCTGAGCGTCTGGGCGAGGCCGTCCGCGCCGCGATCTTCGGGCAGCGTGTGGGCATCGGGCGAGGCGATGAACTGCGTCTGCCAGGGCGTGACCTGCGCGGAAGCAGAGTTGGCGAAAGCGACGCAAAGCGCAAGAGCGAGAGCTGGAACCAGCAGCTTGATCTTCATAGTGATAGCTAACGTCAGTGTACAATCCGGCAAGCGATGAGCGCGGAAAACACAACAACGCGCGCGCCGGAACTCCAGCGCAGGCTGGGGCTGGGAAGCGCGATTTCGCTGAACATGATGAACATGATCGGCGTGGGGCCGTTCATCACGCTGCCGCTGGTGGTGGCGGCCATGGGCGGCTCGCAGGCGATTCTGGGCTGGGTGCTGGGCGCGTTCATCGCGTTGTGCGACGGGCTGGTGTGGGCGGAGTTGGGCGCGGCCATGCCGGAGGCGGGCGGGTCTTATGCCTTTTTGCGCGAGATGTATGGGCGCGAGGGCGCGGGGCGCTGGATATCGTTTCTCTACATCTGGCAGCTTGGGTTCAGCGCGCCGTTGTCGATTGCTTCCGGCTGCATCGGGCTGGCGCAGTATGCGGCGTATTTGTGGCCGGTGCTGAATGTGCCGATTCTTGGCGGGCGCGTTCCGCTGGTGAGTTTGGTGGCGGCGGGGACGTGTATGTTTGCGGTGGCGCTGCTGTATCGCAACATGACGGCGATTGCAAAAATGGCGTGGGTGATGACGGGCGGCGTGCTGCTGACCATCGGAGCAGTGATTGTGGCGGGGGCGACGCATTTTCATCCATCGATGCTGGCAGCACCGGCGGGAGCATTTTCGCTTCATGCGGGCTTTTTTGAGGGGCTGGGCGCGGCGACGCTGCTGGCCACCTACGATTATTGGGGCTATTACGCCGTCTGTTTTCTTGGCGGCGAAGTGAAGGAGCCGGGGCGGACGATTCCGCGCGCGGTGTTGTGGTCGATTGTGATTGTGGCCTCGCTCTACCTGGCCATGCAGGTGAGCGTGCTGGGAGTGATTCCGGTGCATGAGTTGACCCACGCGGGCGCGGCCAAGTTCGCGGTGGTCGCGGTGCTGATGCAGCGAACGTTTGGCGCGACGGCGGCGAAGGTGCTGGCGCTGCTGGTCATGTGGACGGCGTTCGCGTCAGTGTTTTCGCTGCTGCTGAGCTACTCGCGCGTCCCCTATGCTGCGGCGCTCGACGGGAATTACTTTCGGATATTCGCGCGGGTGCATCCGAAGCACCGCTTTCCTGATGTATCACTGATGGCGCTGGGAGCGGTGGCGGTAGTGTTCTGCTTTTTCGATCTGGCGGTGGTGATCGCGGCGCTGGTCGCAATCCGGATTCTGCTGCAGTATGTGATGCAGCAAATCGGCGTAATCGTGCTGCGGGTCAAGCGACCGGAGATGCGGCGGCCTTTCCGGATGTGGCTGTATCCGCTGCCTCCGCTGCTGGCGCTGGCAGGATTCATGTTTGTGGTGTTCTCGCGGCGTGAGGCTTCGCGGGAGCTGCTGGACGCTGCGATTGTTGCGGCGAGCGGAAGCGTGATTTATTTTGCGCGCGCGTACTGGAAGCGGGAATGGCCGTTCCGGGAAAGCAGCCACTAGCTATTAGCCATTACCTACTGCATTGTGGCTCGAATAGCAGTGAGGTACTTTTCCGGCAGGAATTTCTTTTGCATGTTTCGATCAACGTTCACGTGTACCGTTTCGGCTTCGGCCAGCAGTTGCTCTCCGCACAGCAGGCGGTATCCGAACTTGATAACGTGGGAGCGGAGCGTGGTGACGCGGGTTTCAATCACAACTTCATCGTCGTAGCGGGCGGGCGAGCGGTAGCGGCAGGAGGCCTCAACGACGGGAAGATGACAGTCGTCGGCAAGCTCCATCTGTTTGTAGTCGAAGCCGAGTTGGCGGAGAAATTCGACGCGACCGATCTCGCACCAGACAAAATAGTTGGCGTAATAGACCACGCCCATCTGATCGGTTTCAGCGTAGCGGACGCGGAGCGTGGTCGTGGAGGGTGGGTTCATCGTAGGTCTTGCGGCGTTCCTCACAACCGGAGTTTTGGCAGGATGTTCAGCTTGGCCACGTCGTTCACCATGATGAAGACGAAGAGCAGAACGATCATGACGAAGGCGACCTGGTAGACGCGCTCCTTGAGGTCCTGATTGATGTCGCGGCGGAGCGTGCTCTCAATGAGCAGGAACAGGATGGTGCCTCCATCGAGGATCGGGAAGGGAAGCAGGTTCAGGATTCCGAGGTTCAGGCTGATTCCGGCCATGAGGCCGATGATGGGTTTCCATCCGGGCATGGAGACGGCTTCGCCCGTGGCCTTGGCAATGCCGATGGGGCCGCTTAACTGCTGCACATTGGACGGGCGCGAAACCATGCGGCGCAGAACGTGGAGAATGAGTCCCGAGTACTGCATGTTGGAGCGTATGGAAGCCTGCACCGCCTTTGGCAGCGAAAGCTGCTCAATATGGAAGGGCGGCAGCGTGGGGTAGAAGCCGAGCCGGTAGCCCATGGTTCCGGCACCGTTGTCTCCCCAGATGGGCGTGGGGGTGATGTTAAGCTGCTGGCTGCCGCGCTGGACTCCCAGCGTGACTGGCTTGCCCTGGCTCTGCTGGAGCCACGCGGTGATGGCGTTTACGGAATGGATCGCGTGGCCATCGATGGCGACGATTTTATCGCCGGCCTTCAGGCCGGCATCGGCCGCGGGATCGCCGCTGATGACGTCGCGCACACCGAGCGGGCCATCCTGCCATTTGGCGATGAGGCCGAGCGAGTCGATGGTGAAGTCATCGCCATGGCTGGGGTCGGAAATAAAGAGAGAGGTCTGAATCTGCTGCGGCTGTCCATCGACTGTGCGCTGAAGAGTGATGGGGATCGTGGCGTTCGCGTTCGCAGCGGCGTGGTTCTCGACCTGCTCCCATGTGGGATTATGTTCCTTGCCGAAAAGGATGATGCGGTCGCCGGGCCGGATGCCGGCTTTCCATGCGGCGGAGCCGGGCGGAACGAGGTCGGTGACGGCGGGGCCGGTCTCAAAATTCGGGACCTGATTGTAGGTCATGTACAGCCCGGCCATCAGCAGAAAGGCCAGAATAAAATTCGCGGCGGGTCCGGCGAAGCTGATGAGGATGCGCTGCCAGCGCGGGCGCGAGGTCAACTCGGCAGGGTCGCCGGTGCGCGGGTCGCCGGGTTCGCCTCCGGCCATTTTGACGTAACCGCCGAGCGGCAGCAGGCTGATGCGGTAGTCGGTGTCGCCCCGGCGAAATCCGAAGAGGCGGGGCGGAAAACCTATGGAGAATACTTCAACGCGAACGCCGCACCATTTGGCGACGAGGAAATGGCCGAACTCATGCACGAGCACCATGATGCCGAGCACGATCAGCATGGAAACGATGGCGGTTAAAGCTGACGTCATACTATTGAATAGATTCCTAAAGCACCGCTGAGGCGTGGGTAAATTTGCGGGCCTTGTTTCTGGCGGCCTCGCGGGCATCCCGGTCGATGGTCAGAACTTCCGCAATGGTTGCGGGATGATTTTCGGGAGTGGCCTCTAGCACTTCTTCTATTGTACGCGGAATGGCGGTAAAAGGAATGTTCCCGGCGAGGAAGGCCTCGACGGCGATTTCGTCGGCTGCGTTGAGCGCGATGGGATGCGCCCCGCCCTTTTCCGCAGCCTCATAGGCAAGGCGCAGGCAGGGGAAGCGCTCGAAGTCGGGCGGCTCAAAATTCAGTTGGCCCAGCGAGGCCATGTCGAAGGTAAGGTCGCTCTTGATGCGCTCGGGATAGCTCATGGCGTAGAGGATGGGCAGGCGCATGTCCGTGACGGATATTTGCGCCAGAATGCTGCCGTCGAT
>DASTXK010000310.1:0-15209 GCA_035765555.1 Acidobacteriaceae bacterium | reverse complement strand
GCCATTCCGGTTGAAGCGCGGCTGTTGAGGCCGGGCGTTCTGTCGCTAATTGTGGATGGCCGCGCCTGGCGGGTGATTCTTGAAGAAAGCGCGAACGAGCCGGCGGTGCTGATTGGCGGCGAGCGCATTTCCTACAGCGTGAATGACCCACGCTCTCTGAAGGCCCGCCGCGCTCATGCTTCCGGAGCGGACGGCCCGCGCCCAATTAAAGCGTCCATGCCGGGACGGGTAGTTCGCGTGCTGGCGCAGCCGGGCGATGCGGTCGAGGCACACGAGGGAATCGTCGTGATCGAAGCCATGAAGATGCAGAACGAGCTGAAGTCTCCGAAGCAGGGCAAAGTCGCGGAAATCCGAGTAAAGCCCGGCGATACGGTGGCCGCCGGAGATGTACTGGCGGTGGTGGAATAGCGCTTAATTCAAAACTGAACCCGGCTCAATCACGAGAATTCAGAGGCCAACGCGCATGCCGTTGCGCCAGCTCTGATATGCGGCGTCCAGCACCTGTTGGTTGTGGAGGCCGTCCGTCGCAGGGGCCAGATATTCGTTTTTGCCTTCAACCCATTCGGTAAAGCCGTCAATCATGCGGCTGTAGGCGTCGGCGTTCGAAACGGTTTCCCGCGAGTCAACGTCCGCGCCCCGCTGGTGAATCACCTCGACGGGGTGGTCCACGGTGAGCGCGTTTTCGCAGAGGATGACGCCGTTCTCTCCCGTCACTTCCAGCATTGACCGATAGGCCGTGCGCGTCGTTACCGTCACCGATCCCATTGCTCCGGATGCGAAATCCAACCCCACGACGGCGTGCGACTCCACCGGGCCGGAAGCCGAGTCCGTGTGCGCGAGCGTGGCGACCGCCGTCACGCGGGTGGACTCATCGCCTCCAAGCACGTAGCGCAGCGCATCGAGGCAGTGAATGCCGACATCGCCAATAGGGCCACCCAGCGCGAGCTCCGGGTCATAAATCCACTTGCGCGGGCTGCCCCCGGCTGAATAGGCGAACTGCGCCTGGGCCAGTTGGGGACTGCCGATGCGCCCCTCCGCAATCCAGTCGCGAATAAGCCCGAGGCTGCGGTTGTAGCGCATGTTTTGCGCCACTCCCAACCGAACGCTGGCGTGATCGGCAGCGGCAATCATCTGGCGGACTTCATTCGCATTCATCGCCAGCGGTTTTTCACAAAGAATATGTTTGCCGTATTTCGCCGCCAGCAGAGCGTGCTCCAGATGCAGCGCGTCGGGCGAAACTACGAAAACAGCGTCGATTTCGGACGAAGCGCAAAGCTCGGCTGGCGTCCCAAACACATTGGGGATGGAAAAATCGCGGGCATTCGCCTCGGCCTTCGCAGGGTCACGCCGCCAGAGGCCAGTGAGCTTGGCGCCTGCGGCCCCGTTGAAGCCGTCCATCAACCGGCGGATGGCGTGATGCCCGAATCCGAGTATTCCGAAGCGAACCATTTGGTTATTGAACGCCGTTCTTGAAGATGTTTTCCGCGTAGTAGTTCACTACGCGCGCCTGGTCCTGAAGCATCTCGATGTAGGCGTTCTGCAGGAGCTGCGAGCGGGCGTCGCGCAACTGCTTGCGAATGGCCTGCTGCACGCGCGGATCATTCAGATCATGTTGTCCGGCGGACTCCTTGTCCAGCAGCTTGTAAATGGCGTATCCGACCGCCTTCTTGCCCACCGGCGTGGCTTCATAAACCGGCAGCACGCTCGTGACTTGCCCCGGTTTGAGTTTGGAAATCGCCGCATATACATCCGCGTGGGTCTTCAGTTGTGACTCGGAAATCACGCCCATGTCGCCACCGCTCTGCGCGTTGTTCGGCATCTCGGAGAAGTTGGCCGCCAGCATTCCAAAATCTTCTCCGCTGGAGATGCGGTTGCGGATCATATCAATCTTGCGTTTCGCTTCAGCATCGTTGGTCGCCTTGCTGTTCTGTAAATTTCCCGCTTGCTGTTTGGGGGCCGGAATCGAAGTTACGACAATCTCCGCCAGGTGGTACTGCGGCTCCGGCACGTTAAAGGCGACTTTGTGCGCATTGTAGTAGTTCGCAATGTCGGCGTCGGTAATGTTGATCTTGGAATTGATCTCCTTATTAAAGAGCTTCTCTTCCGTCTTGTTGCGCCGAATCTCGTCCTTCAGCTTCGCCAGAGTCATGTGCTGCTGATCGAGCTTCTGCTGAAACTCTTCCTGCGTGTAGGGCGCCTTGATTTCTTCCAGCTTCGCCTGCACCTCCTCATCACTCGCCGTGAGGTGCAGCTTCGCCGCACGCTGCATCAGGACCTCCTGCTTGATGAGACTCTGAACAGCATTCAGGCGCATGATGTCAGCCTGCTCCGTCGAGGGTTCCTGGCTGGAGTCGCCAAGCATCTGCTTGTACAACATATCCACATCGTCTTTCATGATGGGCTTGTTGTTCACCGTGGCCACCACATTGGGATCGTGGCCATGACGGCATCCGGTGATAAAAACGCCAAACACAATGGCGAGCGCGGCAACAAGAAAGCCGCCGCCAACGAGCTTGGATTTGCGCAGGAAAGCCAGGGGGGAACTTTCAGGAACAGCGTTCATCGTGTGTTGCAAAAAATTCTCCTTGAGGAAGCGCCGCGCAATGCGCGGCCCTCTCGCGTCCAGACCGAAATACGGGCCAGGGTTCGTTAACAGCATAATGCAAACTGCCGCTTCCGCGCCTTCTCAAACCGTTCGCGCCTAGCGAGAGGACCCCGCCGCGGCGGGTTGGGCGCTCGCAGGCTGGTTGTAGGGATTGGGCGGCGGCGTAACGCCTTCGGCCTCAAGCGCGCGGTCAATCGACTGCCACAGGACCTCCTTGGGCAGGGCGCCGGCGATCATTTCGCCGTTGATGTACATGGTCGGCGTCTGGTTGATGTTGAGCTTATCGGAAAGCTTCATCTCCTGCCGAATGGGCGACTCATCCTGTTTGGTCACGCAGGCCTGGAGCTTGGCCGTATCGAGCTTGTCCTTTTCGCCCTGCTGCAGCGCGACCTTGTCCAGCATGGCGTCCGACTTCTTTACATCGCGGTCCGGGCCGGTGATATCTCCGCCATGCGTGTGGAGGTAATCCACATAGCTCCAGTAGGAGGTCCCGCTCTGGGCCGCGAGGCAGTTCGCGTTCACCGCCGCGTGCATGGCCCAGGGATGCAGTTCCTCAATGGGCATGTCGCGGTAGGCGATCTTGATCAACCCTTTGTAGTGGTCCAGCGTATCGGGAAAAAGTTCCGCGTGCAGCTTGGCGCAGTACGGACATTCGAGATCGTCGAAATTCACCAGCGCGACCTTGGCGTTCGGGTTTCCGCGCACAGGACGATTGCCAACCGGCACTATGCTGGCCGGGTCGGCGGCGATGTCCCAGTGCGATATGCGCTCGAGCGTTTTGTTGTCCTTGGAAATCAGAAAATCCAGCGTCTGCGAGTGGTCGGGGTGGCCGGCAAGTTCAAACCTCACCGGGAGCGTGTCAAAACCGGCCGTCGTGCTGGGCGTGCGAGCGCCGATGTGGATGACGTACTCAGGCGGAATCTGAAGCCGGTCGCGCAGCGTGATTTCGATGCTGCGAGTTATCTTCGGACTCAACGCGGCGCTGGCCGCGGCGCCGGAGGTGGACGCTGCCGGCTTGCTCTGCGCGGGACTAGCAGGAACAAAGAAGAGCAGAAGCGCGGTAAAGACAAGTCCCATGGAGAAGCGGGTATGAAGCAAAACAACCACCTTTCAGATGGCAGATAGCTTAAGGCCGGGGGATCGCCCCGGCCTTTCGGGAAACTTGCACACGATGTAAAACTCAGGCGGCGGTTTTGCCGGCAAGCGCCTTCAGCCGCGCATTGAGGCGGCTCTTGTAACGCGACGCGGTGTTGGCGTGCAGGATACCTTTTTGCACGCTCTTGTCCAGCGCCGACGCGGTGGCGCGATACTGCTCGTTCGCGGCCTTGAGGTCTCCTTTTTGGATGGCCTCCCGCAAAGCGCGGAGGCTGCCGCGAACACGGCTCTTGTTGGCGCGGTTCACAGCGGTGCGCCTTTCGGTTTGGCGAACGCGCTTCAGCGCGGATACATGGTTTGCCATGGTGGTTCTGAACTCTCTTTATGGAATGGAGTGGAGATACGGCAATTGCTCGAATCTCCTGCAATTTCTAAGTCTATTGGAATCCGGAAGACGGGTCAATGGAGCGACCGCCCCGCTCAGGCCGCGAGTGCTTCACGGGAAACGAGGCCGGAGTGTTCCCAGTCATAGCATGCTTGCAGTACGATTTGCCTTCGCTACGACAGATGGAAATATGCCGTTACGAATAGTAGCGGTGCGGTCCCGACACTGTTTTCTGCGCGAAAAACGGCCAAAAACCGGAAAAAACAAGAAAAAACCCAAAAAACCTGTGGAAACAAGGGTTTTTGCTGTTGACAAAGCTGCGCAAAAGCCGCAAGGTTAACGGCGGTGGGTTCTCTCAGACCCGCATAAACACAGGGCTTCCGGCGAGTGGAATGCGGAGAGGAAAGACCTTGCAGCGACGAGACGGCATCACCCGGCTCGCGCGAAACGAAACAGGAGGATAGAAAGAATGGCAACAGCACTGACCAAGACCGCTCTTGTCCGGCAGCTCGCGGAGAAGCTCGAATTGACCAACAAGCAGTCGGCGGCCTTCCTCGATCTGCTCGCGGAAACCGCGATTAAGGAAACCAAGAAGAACGGCGTATTTGTCATCCCCGGCCTGGGACGGCTGGTGAAGGCGGAGCGCAAGGCCCGCATTGGCCGCAATCCCCAGACAGGCGAACAGATCAAGATCAAGGCCAAGACCGTCGTGAAGTTCCGCGTCGCCAAGGCCGCTAAGGACGCGATCGCGCCTCCAAAGAAGTAACTTGGGCTGGCAGCCGCGCCACTATCCATAGAGCAAGCGGCATACAACTAAAGGGAGAGGGAGACGGAAAATGAGGCTCGTCTCCCCTTTTCTTTTCAGGCCTTGGCGACCGCGAAGGCCCGCACAACCAGGGAAAATCCAAAGCAAATCAGCAGGGCCTGAATCAGCAGGTTCGCGTCATAGCGCCATGCCAGCACCGCAAAACACGCCGTCATGGTGAGGTAGAAGCTTTCCGCAACGACGGCCTGCGGCCAGCGGGGTTGAGCGGAGGATTTCGGAATCCTCGCGCCGATTGTGGGAAGCAGCCTGAAAACCGCATTTTTGTAGGCACGGTAGATTTCGCCCTGCTGCGCCTCGAGGAATGGCTCCTCGCGCAGGATGAGCCGCCAGAACTGGATAAAACTCGCCACGAGAAAGAAGACCGCTCCGGACGGCGGCATAAGGATTGAAACAGCGAGGGCGAAGAGCAGGATGCCGAGATAGAGCGGGTTGCGAAGGTAGCGATAAGGGCCTCCCGCGACCACTCCGCGAGCATGGAGGCTGCTCGATTGCACCACCGGGCCGCCGATGTAGGCCGTTCCCCACACGCGCAAAACCGTTCCCACAATTGCCAATGCGATGGCGATGGAAGTGACCAGCACTGAGGCCCGCTCGAGGGGGACCCAGTGCGCGAGTTCTCCGGACAATTCAAGCCAGGTGGTGGAGACAGGCCGGGCCGAGCTTCCATACCGCAGCCATGGGGCCCAGAAGCCCAGGAAATAAATTACAAAGCTGATCCAGAGCCGGAACCGAAATTCAAATTGGGTCGCCTTCATTTTGGGGTCATTTCAGGATTCAAATATGTAATCGTTACTGATACGAATAGGACCTGCCTCGGTCGAATCAGCCGTGGTCTTCTCCCAAAGCCGCGCGCAATCGGCCACCCGCTTGTTGCAGGCGCTGTTCCGCAGCTTCGCTATTTACGCCGAGCTTCGCCATGACGATTGCGGTCTTGACGGACCCGGCCTCCCTTGTCAGAGTCACGGCCGCGCTGTGCTCAAGGCCTGTAATGGACGCCACGATGCGCGCCGCCCGATCGCGCAGCTTCAAATTCGTGGGCTGCACGTTGACCATCAGGTTGCCGTAAACATACCCGAGCCGAACCATGGTGCCGGTAGAAAGCATATTCAGCACGAGCTTGGTCGCTGTCCCAGCCTTCATGCGGGTCGATCCCGTAACCGGCTCCGCACCGGTTGCGGGAGTGATAGCCAATTCCGCAGCTTGCGACAACAGCGAACCGGGGACACAGCTCAATCCGATGGTGAGAGCGCCTAGCTCACGCGCGTAGCTGATACCGCCCAAGACGTAGGGGGTTCGTCCGCTGGCCGTGATGCCGACAAGGGCATCTCTCCCAGAGAAGCCGCAGGTTTCAAGATCGCGGCGGCCCTGGGATTCGTCGTCTTCAATGTGCTCGATGGCGCGGCGGAGCGCCGCGTCTCCGCCAGCGATCACCCCCTGCACCAGCTCGGGAGGGGTGTTGTAGGTGGGCGGACATTCGGAGGCGTCCAGCACGCCCAGCCGGCCAGAAGTCCCAGCGCCGAGGTAAAAGAGCTTCCCGCCCTTCTCCAGCCGGGCCACAATCGCGTCGACCGCAACCGCAATTCGGCCCAATTCAGGATCGACGGCGGCAGCGGCCTCAAAGTCGGCGGCATGGAACGCGCGAACCAGATCGAAGGTCGCGAGCTGATCCAGGTTTTCAGTGGCCGGGTTCCGCGTTTCGGTCAGAAGTTGGGAAAGGTCATTCATAGGGATCGGAATCAAGCTAACCATCGGAGACTACGCCTGCCTCATCGATTCAACTGTCTCCAGGAGCGAATCGAAATCCGAGAGGCTGGTGTATTCGATAATGACCCGGCCGCGGCCCTTGCGGTCCACAATCGTAACCTTTAGCCCGAGCGCCCGCTGGAGCAGGTCGCGCGCCTCACGGACATTTGGATCCAGTGGTTCCTTCAGTTTCTTCTCCGCCTTTTTCCCTTCCGGATCCAGGATGCCCTGCACGTAGCTCTCTGTTTGACGTACGGACATGGAAAGCGAGTGGACTTTTTGCGCCGCCTTCAGAATTGTCTCCGGATCATTCAGGGGCAGGAGCGCCCGGGCATGGCCGAAGGTCAGCTCGCCCTCTTCGATTTTGGCCTGGACTTCCGGCGGCAGCCGCAACAGGCGCAAAAAGTTGGCAATTGAGGCCCGATCTTTCCCGGTACGCTGCGCCATCTGCTCCTGCGTGAGCTTGAACTCGCGTGCCAGACGCTCATATGCGCGGGCCTGCTCCATCGGATTCAGGTCGGTTCGCTGGAGGTTTTCGACGATGGTGATTTCCATCGCCTGCTCATCGGAAACTTGTCGCAGGATCGCGGGGATAGTCTTCTTCCCAGCTCCTTTCGAGGCGAGAAAGCGCCGCTCGCCCACGATGAGCTGAAACCGTCCGTTTGGCATGGGACGAACCAGAATCGGCTGAACCACTCCGGTAGCGGCGATTGAGGCTGAGAGTTCCGCAAGCGCGCCTGGTTCAAAACGGGTGCGCGTCTGGAATGGATTGCGGTCAATCACGTCCAGAGAAATCTCACGCGGAGTGCCTTCCGCGGCTGATTCCGGGGCCGGGCGGTCTTCGGCCACAGCGGATATGCGTGGCAACAGCGATTCCAATCCCTTGCCTAAAGCCCTTCTTTTGGGGGTTTCAACGACGGTATTACCCATTGTAAAATCCTTGTTTGCTTGTATTTACTTAACGTATGGCCAGAATTTGATGTCAGTTTTGGCCCGATTGGCCGCAGCCTGCTTGCGTTCTTTTGCCCGGGGGCTTTCGATTTTGTTGCGGTCCAGCAGCTCCTGTGCGAGGTTGTGATAACTCTCCGCTCCGCGCGATCTTGGATCGTACAGCATCACTGGCTTGCCATAGCTTGGGGCTTCCGCCAGCCTCACGTTGCGCGGAATTACTGTTTTCAAGAGCTTGTCCTTGAAGAAATCGCGGAGGTTCTCCGTGACCTGCTGGGCGAGGTTTGTGCGGTCGTCATACATGGTGAGCAACACGCCCTCGATCTCCAAGCGGGGATTAAATCCCTGCCGGACGCGCTGTAGCGTATGCACCAGCTCACTAATCCCTTCAAGCGCGAAATATTCAGCTTGCATGGGAACAAGTAGCCGGTCAGTCGCGACGAGAGCGTTCAGGGTCAAAAGATCGAGTGCCGGAGGGCAGTCGAGCAGGACAAAGTCGTATTTGGCTAGCTCCGGTTTGAGGGCCTCACGAAGCCGGAAGGCCCGCTTTTCGTCCTGAATCATTTCGACATTTGCGCCGATCAGGTTCTTACTGGAGGGAACGACGAAGAGAGTGTCGATTTCGGTGGGCAGGGCCGCTTCAGCCAAGCCGCATTCACCCGTCAAGACGTCATAAGTCGATTTCCGCTGGTCGTCGCGCGGAAAGCCATAGCCGCCAGTAGAGTTCGCCTGAGGGTCGCAGTCGATCAGAAGGGTCTTCAGACCTTCCAGCGCCAAAGCAGCCGAAAGGTTGATCGCCGTCGTGGTTTTGCCCACGCCGCCCTTTTGATTCACAACCGCCAGAACAGTAGCCATGAACCATCAAGACTATTGCGCGGGAGTCCGCAAGGCAAATGGTTTCGCCTGTGCAGAACATGGTACAGGCTGTGGAAGCTTGGGAACGAGCATCCGTAAAGACCAGTAAAGCCTTTGAAAACAGGACGGTTGCGCTCCGCGTGCCATAGGACTTCGGAAACGGGCGATGTTCCACGTGGAACAACTTCCCTGGTCTGGAGCTAAGGTCGGGCATGCTCGACAGATTCGTTCCACGTGGAACACTTGCCTAAGTTCCTTGACAAATCAGAATTTCCCCCTGCACTGTTCCGATAATCGACAGAGGATCGTGCCATTCGGCTTCGGGCAGGGCTGCCTTCAGCTTTGGGCCTGACTCTTTCGTTGTAAAGACTACGAGCCAGCCATTCGGAGCAACCCGCGTAAGTGCGCTTTTGGAGGATTCGATCATCCTGTCCACAGCGCGAAGCACCACGATGGAAAACCGTCGATCAGGAGGCATCTCCTCGACCCGGCCATCAAAAACCTCGCTCGCCAAGCCCAATGTGCGGACTGTTTCGCGAAGGAATCCGGCCTTCTTGCGCTGGGATTCTGCGAGAGTGACGCGAATTTCCGGCCGGCAGATCGCAATCGGAATTCCCGGAAACCCCGCACCGGAACCATAGTCCAGCAGAGTGGCGTCCGGAATTTGAGGTAGCGCTTGAGCGCATTGGATGGATTCCAGAAAGTGACGGCGGATGATTTCGCTCGGTTCTCGAATGGAGGTCAGGTTCACACGGGAGTTCCACTTGAGCAGCAGGGCAAGATAGCCCTCAAATTGTCGCAATGCCTCAGGCGGAATCTCAGCCAGGCCCGCTTGCCGGATTGCCAGCTCTAGTTCGCCGGCACTCACGATGCAACCGAATCGCGGATAACGCGCGGCCGCCACTCGGAAGCCGCTTTAACAAAGGCTGCGAACAGCGCTTTCGAGGCGGGGTCATACTCAAAGCTCCGCTCTGGATGCCACTGCACAGCAACGACAAACTGCTCATCCAGGCCTTCCACCGCTTCGATCAGGTCATCTTCCGGGCTGCGGGCCGCAACGACAAGACCATCGCCGGGGCGTGCCAATCCTTGATGATGGCTGCTGTTGACAGAGAGGTCTGTCAGCCCGGTGATTTCTCCGATTCTTGAATCTTCCGCCACCGCCACGTGATGAGCATCGCGAACCTCGCGTCCCGGCTTATGGTTGACCGAGGTCTTCAGGTCCTGGATCAAGGATCCTCCGCGCCAAACATTCCACGATTGAAAGCCATAACAGATTCCGAACAGAGGTTTGTGAAGATTTGAGGCGTCCTGTATCAATAGCTCATCAATGGCTTCCCGCGCTGGATCGGCGGCGCCACATTCTGGAAGCGGGTTCTCGCCATATTTCTCTGGATTCACGTCGGCCCCACTCCCTGGGAGCAGGATGCCTTCACAGGATGCAACCAGCCGCGCAGCTTCCGATTGAGTCGCAATCAACGGAACCTTCACTGCGGTTCCACCTGACTCTTCCACAGCACGCGCATACTGCGGCCAGGAACGTTCATTGTAGGCGGCGTCGCGCGAGGTCGGCTCGGGAATGGCTATCCGAGGCTTTTTCATTCTCAATTCTCCAGTTTCTCCGCCTCTCCAGCCGTGCCTGCCTGAAGGGCAACAGACAGCACGGGCTTCAAGTACGAATGATCGTAATAGAGACGGCTGATCGTCTCGTGAATTCGCTCCGTCAGCTCCTCCGTCTGTCTGATTGAGTATCCGGCAGTATCGATCGGTTTGCCCACAGCCAGCGTAACGTGAACGGGATGAAACTCCCAGTTGTGGATTGGGAGCAGCTCGTGAGTCCCGATCAGCGCCATGGGAACAATCGGGACACCAGCTCGAATGGCCATGAAAGCCGGTCCATTAAGGAATTCCTCCGGATGACCGGTTGCGGAGCGGCCCCCTTCAGGGAAAATAAAGACGGGCAATCCGGATTTCAGCGTTTTGACCGCGCTGCCTAAGCTGGAAATTGACGCTCTGGGGTTTGTCACGTTCACCGGAACCTGTCCGGAGCGCGTGAGATGCCAGCCAATAAACGGCAATGTAAACAGATCATGGCGGGCTACAATGCGGAACTGAAACGGCAAAATCCCGAACAGGACGGGCGTATCGGAGTAGGAAAGATGATTCGCCGCGTAAACAGCCACCCGGCCGTCAAGATACTCGCCGTTCAGCACCGTCACCTTTGCTCCGCTGATCCATGTGACCGCCCGGCCCCATCTCTGGGCAATCCAGTGCTGCACCCGGCCTGATCTGTCCCAAAGCGAGCACAGCAGCGAGAGGCTGCCGAAAAACGCGGTTGCCAGAAAAAACAGCGGAGCACGGCAGCAGAGATTCACCAATCTTTCGCTCCATGGCAATGAATCGGGCCTGGGGCCGAGAACAGGGCGGCTCACGAGACCGGCTCCAAAACTGGCTTCAGCAGCAGTGCCCGCAATTCCCCGGCAAGATACACCGATCCCGCGACCACAATGATTCCATCCGTCGGTGTAATCTCCATCGCCCGGGCCAAGGCCTCGTGTGGATTGGCCGATGTTATGACTCGCACGCCAGTTGCTTCAGCGGCTTTCCGCAATTCATCCAGAGAGGCTGTTCGTGGAGACGGAACCTCGGTCAGCACTACGGTTTCAAACATCGGAAACAGAATCTGGCCCATCTCGGAAAAGGCCTTGTCTTTCAGACATCCGAAAACAACGGTCATAGTTCTGGGCTGCGGGTCGACATGGGAAAGCGCCGAGCGCAGCGCCCAGACCCCGGCGGGATTGTGGGCCACATCCATCAGCACATCCGGCTGCCCAGGCCGGGAGAACCGTTCCAGGCGTCCGGGCCAGCGGGTCGCATGCACGCCTTCGGCAATCAGGTTTGCCGATAGTTTGTATCCATAATGGTTACTTAATTCAACGGCGGCGGCAATCGCCAGCGCGACGTTGCGGTGCTGGTGCGAGCCAGCCAGTGGAGGCGCAATCAAAATCCGCTCGCCGAGAATCGTAAGTTCATACGCGCCGCCTTCACTTCCTCGCGCCGGGACATACTCGGCCGCGTTGACTCCGCGCGCGTGTAACGCGACCGCCGCCTCGCCAATCGCCTGGTTGGCTTCGGGATGCTGCGGCAACGTGACTAGCACGCCATTCTCGCGAAGGATTCCTGCCTTTTCCCGCGCGATTTCTGCTATGGTTCCGCCCAGCCACTCCGTGTGGTCGAGCGAAATATCGGTTATGACCGAGACCATCGGCTCCACGATATTCGTCGCGTCCAGCCTCCCACCCATGCCCACTTCCAGCACTGCGATGTCCACTTCGCGTTCGGCGAATTCCAGAAACGCAAGCGCCGTCATGGTTTCAAAAAAGCTCGGATGCCACTGCAGGCGGCCATCTGCGACAAGCTTGCGGGCGCAGTCATCTACGCGAAAGTAGCATGAGGCGCAATCGTCATCGGAAATGTCCTGGCCGTTGATCCGAATGCGCTCGTTCACGCGGATCAAATGCGGCGAAGTGTAAAGGCCGACGCGATAGCCGCCCGTGCGCAGAATGGAGGCGAGCGTGGAGGCGGTCGAGCCTTTGCCGTTGGTCCCGGCGATCAGGACTGAACGAAACCGCTGCTGAGGCGAGCCAAGCGCCTCCATGAGCACTTGCATGGCGGCGAGGTCAAATTTGCGCCTTCCCCCTCCGGGAGCGGAATGGAGCTCACCGGCGAGCGCAAACAATCCATCGACGGCGGCTGAGTAGGACATAACTCAATTCTAGCGGTACCTACGCAGGTCGCAGAAAATCGAGAGCTCTCGACAAATACCCTTTCAGTTCCTTGCGCCCGACCACGGCATCGAGAAAGCCGTGTTGCAGGAGGAACTCCGAACGCTGAAAGCCCTCGGGGAGCTTCTGCCGGATCGTCTGCTCGATGACGCGTGGCCCTGCAAAGCCGATCAGCGCGCCGGGTTCGCCCACATTCAGGTCTCCCAGCATGGCAAAGCTCGCAGTGACGCCGCCCGTTGTGGGGTCTGTGAGTACCGAGATGAATGGAACCTTTGCTTCATCCAGACGGGCCAGCGCCGCTGATATTTTGGCTAGTTGCATCAGGCTCACGATGCCTTCCATCATGCGCGCTCCGCCCGATGCGGCGACGATGATCAGCGGCTCCCGAGCGGCGTGGGCGCGATCCACGGCACGCGCGATGGTTTCGCCCACTACCGCCCCCATGCTTCCCCCGATGAAGCTGTACTCCATCACGCTCAAGACCACACGATGGCTGCCGAGCAGGCCGAGGGCGTTGACAACCGCGTCATTCAGTCCTGTATCCGCCTGTGCCTTGGCTAACCGGCCTTTGTAGGATTTCAGGTCGGTGAACTCCAGCGGGTCGGTCGATTTCAGTTCCAGATCAACCAGTTCGTATCCCGGCTCCAAAAGCATCGCGACTCGCGCGCGCGCGTCCATTTTGAAGTGGAATTCGCATTTCGGGCACACCAGCAGGTTGGCCTCAAGATCAGCCCGCCAGATGACCTGACCGCAGTGGTCGCACTTGACCCAAAGCCCTTCCGTGCGGACCGTCTTTTCGCCTCTATCCACAATCTGATTATCTTCCCGCCGAAACCACGTCATCTGTCTTCCCCTGCCTGGCTATAGCATTTTCGGAACCGATGTAAACCGAAGCCACAGCATTCAAGTCAATGCGACCATCGGTGAGCAGTGACCTTATACGCGGCGGAAAGTTCACACTATTCCGAGAATGCCTTAATACTCAATTCCGCGCTGCGCCAGAATCCCCTTCTGATAAGCGTGCTTGACCTCGCGCATCTCCGTTACCGTATCAGCGATTTCGACCAGCAAAGGGTGCGCGTTTCTGCCGGTCAGAATCACATTAACCATCTCCGGCTTCTGCTTCAGCGTCTCGGCCACCTTCGCCGGATCGAGCATCTTGTAGCCGATGGCGTAGTTGATCTCATCCAGAATCACCATGTCCCACTCGCCCGACAGAATGGCCTCGCGCGCCTCGTCCCAGGCGGCCTCCACCAGTCTTACGTCTTCCGGATCGGTCTCCGCGCCACCCACTTTCACAAAGCCGCGGCCCATCTGCTTCATGACAAAGTTGCCGCCAAAAGCCTCCACGGCATCCAGTTCGCCGTAGTGCCACGATCCTTTGAGGAATTGCAGCATCAGCACGCGCATTCCGTTGCCCACGGCGCGCAGCGCTGTTCCCATGGCGGCGGTGGTTTTGCCCTTGCCCGGCCCCGTATTGATCAAAATCAAACCCTGACGCGATTCGGACAAGCAACCTCCTGGCTAGTCCCTGTGGTACGGATGCCCAGCAAGAATTGTAAATGCCCGATAAAGCTGTTCGCTGACCACCACTCGCGCCAGCTCATGCGGCAGAGTCATTAGGCCGAGGGACAGCAGCAGACCCGCCCGCGCGCGGTCCGTATCAGACCATCCATCCGCCGGGCCCAGAGCGAAGATGATCCGCTGGCGGCCTTCGTCGCGCTGATTCCGCAGCCATTCGGCCAGCATCTCCGACGAAAATTGCTTCCCGCGCTGATCGAGCAGAACCAGAACTGGAGCGGTGCGTCCCTTCATCCTCTCGACCCAATCGAAAAGTGCGGCCGCTGTCCGGAAGACCTTCGCGTCGGCATGAGCGTAGTTTCGCGCCCGGTCGAGATATTCCGCGGCAAGACCATCGAAGCGCTCGCTCCGTTCCCGCACCGCCACTGAAGCAACAGTGATGTTCACTCGTTCAGTCTAGGCAAGCCGGAGGCGGTTCATTCAACAGAATTTATGTTTTTGTAAATAGCTTGGCGAAATCTACCAAAAATGGAACATTCCGCGCAATTCTATGGATGGAAATGCGTGGTTTAAAACTTTTGTACCGTTTAACCTCTCTGAAAACAATGACTTTCCCAATTCGTCGAAACGCTGGCAATGGAAGCCAGAGATTTGGTGCCGAGATTGCATGATTGAGGGGTCTTCCAGAAGTATTTAGCTTTGCGTATTGAGATTCGTCCCGGAATCCCTTAGTCCGGGCATGTGCGTGACAAAGGGGATGGGCCCGCAGCAGACCCACCCGGCCTGTGGGCGAACCGGCTCGCCGCTCCCGGCCCAACCACCACAATTGATTGATTTAGTCATGCCTTTTTCCAAGTTCCGCTCGGAGGAACCATGAAGTTTAAGTTCGCGCTCATTGTCACGATGATGATTACGGCAATCTGCCTTGTTTTCTCTCCGGCAGCCCAGGCCCAGGCCTCCGGCACAGTCGTTGGTGTTGTGACCGACACGACCGGCGCCGTTATTCCTGATGTGACTGTCACTCTGAGGAATCCGTCGAAGGGAACTGACTATCACGCGGTTACGAATTCCGTAGGTTCCTATCGGTTTTCCAATATTCCTCCGGGGCCCGGATATGAACTTACCTTCTCCCATGAAGGTTTTGCCGATTTCCAAATTGGCGGTGTTTATGTGAATGTGGCCAACGTTGCCACCGAAGACGCGAAGCTGGCGCCGGGAACGAATATCCAGATCACCGTGAATGCCGGAGAGGCCGGCGCCACGCTCAACACTGAGAATGCCACGATCGGCAACAATTTTCAGGTTTCCAAGCTGGTCAATCTTCCCGTTCAGAGCCGACTTTCGCCTGGCGCACTCTTTGTACTTCAGCCGGGCCTCAGCACCGATAACGATGGACAGGTCGCCGTCACCGGCGCGCGCACCGATCAGACCAACGTCACCATCGAC
>DASTXK010000309.1:0-11065 GCA_035765555.1 Acidobacteriaceae bacterium | reverse complement strand
TCGGGACGGATGCGAAATCCCCGGCGCGTGATGCTTGCCGGGACCTCAGGCCTCGCGCTGCAACCTCCTGAATCCAGCCGTCCATCCCATCTTCTGTGCCTCGTATTTTGCGGAGCACAGAGGAGACTCGCCCTGAATATGCCCTCCCCCGGCATCCGCAAGATGGGCCTGCTTGCGCCGTTGCTTGCCGCGCTGCTCGGCTTGGCCGTCCTTCACGCGCAGCAGACGGACCCCAACTCCGCCAGCCCGGCGCAAAGCGCAACTCCGGCCGCTGCGAAAGAAACCAAGCCCGCCACCGCGACGCCCATCGACATTAAGAAGTCGGAACTCGGCGGAACCCTCTGGAACCCCGATTGGGACATCATTATTGAGAACGCCCTGCCTGATTCGCTGCTTTCCACGCAGGTTCCGCATGACGTGCGCCGTTACTGCCCGCGCTTCTACCGCATGTCCGACGCGGACAAGCGCGCCTTCTGGGCCTACTTTTTCCAGGCGCTCGCCGGGGCCGAGGCCGGCCTCAATCCCACGTCGCACGTTCGCCATGTGGGCGCACTGAAATCGCAGGACAGCGTGACGCATCTGCCTATCCACTGTGAGGGCTTGCTGCAACTTACCTATGAGGATTCCGTCCGCTACGGCTGCAACTTCAATTGGCAGGCCGACCGCCACCTCAAGCCAGGCGATCCGGACCGGACCATCCTCCAGCCCAAAAACAACCTCGAGTGCGGAGTCAAAATCCTCACCCAGCAAATCATCGCCAACCACGAGCCGCTCTTCTGGAAGTCTTCTTATTGGTCGACACTGCGCCCCGGCACGCCAAGTTTCCGCGTCTTCACTCGCCAAATGGTCAGCCCTCCCCAGGCTTGCGGATATCCCGGACGGGCACGCCGCATCCTCGACCGGGTACTTTCCTTCCGGCGTCTGGTCGCTGGTCGCTGATCGCCCAAAACACAACTCCCCGCATCATCCCAGCCATCCCACCTATAGGGGAGATACTGCAATGGCGGAGAAGCAGGTAACACTATACGGAATCTACGGAAACACTGATCTTGCGGACAATGCCGTTGACTACATGGTCAAGCAGGGTTTCACCAATTCATCCATCTCCGTCCTGCATCCCGATGGAGTGCGCGATGGCAGTCCCCGGCCTTTCGCTTACGAAAAGCACACCAAGGCCCCCGAAGGGACCGTTGCGGGCGGCATTATCGGCGCGCTGATCGGCGGCGCGTTCGCTCTCGTGGTCGGCCTCGGAGCGCTTTTCATTGCCGGGCTGGAACCGCTGTATGCCGCGGGGCCGGTCATCGCCTGCCTTGCCGGAGTCGGCTCCGGAGGCTTCGTCGGCGCAATCATCGGCGCGCTCATCGGCGCGGGCATTCCGGAGTTTGAAGCCCGGCGCTATGCCAGCGTCACCCGGGGGGGCGCGCTGCTCGCGGTGCATTGCGACACCACGGAGCAGGCCGCCGCCGCGAGGACCGCGCTGCGCGAAACCGGAGCCAAGAGCATCTCGTCCACTGGAGCCGAGCCGCCCGTGCCCCGTGTCGTTGAGCCGCGCCGCGTCGCCTGAAGCTAGAAAATTCCGCCCCCCGCCAGCCTTAGCAGCGCATCCAGGTTTCGCTGGTCGTCTCCCTCTTCGTCCACCGGGGTCTCTGCGATAAAGGCGCAGTGGCCGAACCGGCTATCATTCAGCAGCTTCCGGAAAGGCTCCAGCCCCATCGTCCCTGCGCCGATGTGCTGGTGCCGGTCGAGCTTCGATCCGCGCGCCGCTTTAGCGTCATTCATGTGCCAGACTCGGACTGTGTTGAATCCGAGGGTGGTCTCAATCCGCCGCAGCGTCTCCTCATGGCCCTCGGCGGACACGAGATCGTAACCGGCCACATGGCAGTGGCAGGTATCGAGACACGCGCCCACCGGGACCACCGGCTTCAGCCGGTCAATCAACTCGGCGACCTGCTCAAAGCTGCCGCCGAGAGAAAACTCGGCCCCGGCCGTGTTCTCAATGAGGATGCGGAAATCGCAGCCGTCGAATGCAATGCCGTCGGTCGCCGCGCCAATCGACTCCGCCGCCAGCCGCAGACCGTCCTCGCGCGTCAGCCCGCGCCACGAGCCGGGATGCAGCACCAGGTACTCTGCGCCCAGCGCCAGCGCCCGCTCCACCTCTGCGCGAAATGCCGCGACCGACTTGTCGCGCACTTCGCTCGACTGGCTGCAAAGGTTCACCAGATAACTGGTGTGAACGACCAGCGGAGCGCAGTCGAAGCGCTCGCGCAGCACGCGCATCTGTTCGCAATGTTCCGAGGGAATTCGCGCCGGACGCCACATCCGTGGGCTGGAAGAGAAGATCTGGAAGGTGTTCGCGCCGATCGCGTGCGCGCGCTCCGCCGCGCGGAACACGCCGCCGGCGGTGGACAGATGAATGCCGACGCGTCGGCGGGCAGTGCTCGGTAGCTTACGGGCCATTGCCATTCAGTTTAGAGTTACGCTTGAGAGAATACGAATGCAGACCATCCTTACCGCCGCCCGCCTCGTCGCTCCAGAAGAGGTAATTGAGAACCCCCTCGTCACTATCGAGGACGGTCTCATTGCGAAGATCGCCTCACGCGCTGGAGTGGAGCTTCCGCCGGGACGCCACCTTGACTTCGCCGGCAGCACGCTCATACCCGCTCTGTTCGACGTCCACATACACGGCGGCATGGACCACGACGTGATGGAAGCCAGTCCTGAGGCATTTACCGCCATCGGCCATTTCTTGGCCCGCAACGGAGTGGGATCGTATCTCGCGACTACCATGACCGCGCCGGTGGACGCCATCCTCAAGTCGCTGGCGGGCATCGCCAAATTCATGGGCAGCCGCGACTACGGAGCGCGCCCGCTCGGCATACACATCGAAGGCCCGTTCCTCTCGCCGCACAAGCGGGGATGCCACCCCGTTGATCTGCTCCAGACGCCTACCGTGGCGCTCTTCGACCGCATGTGGCAGGCGTCGGAGGGCAATATCCGGCTCATGACGATCGCGCCGGAATTGCCTAATGCGCCGGAGGTGATCGCCCATGCCACAAGGCTGGGAGTGCGATGCAGCATCGGACACAGCAACGCCATTGCAGCCGAGGCGAAGGCTGGAGTCCGCGCCGGAGCCGCCAGCGCCACCCACACGTTTAATGCCATGCGGGTCTTCGACCATAAGGCGTCGGGCATTGTCGGAGAGGTGCTGAGCAACGACGACCTTTACGCCGAGTTGATCTGCGACGGCTTCCATGTCGATCCCGCTGCCGTCAACATCTGGTGGCGCTGCAAAGGTCCCGACCGGGCGATCCTTATTACCGATGCCATGTCCGCCGCCGGAATGCCCGACGGTGTCTATAAGCTGGGCGAGTTGGAGGTGCAGGTCAGGGGCGGCAAAGCCGAGATCGATGAAAACACGCTCGCCGGAAGCACCCTCACGCTCAACCGCGGCGTGAAGAACTTCGCCGCGTTCACCGGAACGCCCATCGATCAGGCCGCGCGATTGGCCAGCCGCAACCCGGCCCGCATGACCGGCTTCGACGCCGAAACCGGCTCGCTCGCCGTGGGCCGCGCAGCGGACATCACGGTACTCAACGCCTCAAACGAAGTCGTCGAAACCTTCCTCCACGGAACCCCTGTAGGCGAGTGAGTGAGTGAATCAACCAGCAAAAATGGGTGCCCCATCCTATCGCGCAGCTTTACCGAGCGATAGGGTGGGAGAGAACGCAAACTGGCCAACTGAACGCTGAACGCTGATCGCTGAACTGTCTCTTACGGCCTCGCCTCGTACACGATATTGAACGGCGTCTCTGCCGCACGCCGGAAGCGCGTGAATCCGGCGGCCGTGACGATGTCGCGAATCTTCGCCTCGCCGGCTTGCGCGCCCAGGCACATCCCCACTTCCTGTGAGCGCGAGCACGGAGTACACAGCAGGGTCGAGAAGCCATAGTACGCACGGCCGAGTGGATTCAGGTTGTCCTTCATCTGGTCGTTGGCGAACGGCTCTACGATCATCCATGTTCCGTTGTCCGCAATAATCCGCCGGATGTGGCTGGCTGCGCCGACCGGGTCGCCCATGTCGTGCAGGCAATCGAAGACGGTGACGAAATCGTAACCTTTGCCTGGTATCTCCTTCGCGCTGGAAACCGAAAACGTGATGCGGTCCCCCAGCCCTTCACGCTGCGCCGATGCCCGCGCTCCTTCGATCGACTTGTCGTGATAGTCGAATCCGAAGAACCGAGAGTTGGGGAATGACTGCGCCATCAGCCGTGTGGAGGAACCCTTGCCGCACCCGATATCTGCGACTGTCGCGCCCTTCTCCAGCTTTTCCTTCACGCCATCCAAGGCAGGAATCCACGCGCTGACCAGGTTCGCCGCATAGCTGGGCCGGAAGAACTTCTCGCAGCCGTGATAGACACCTTCCGAGTGCTCGCCCCAGCCCATGCCGGCTCCGGTGCGGAAGCAATCAGTGATGCGCGGCACCGAGTTCAGCGACGCGAGCGCCAGCTCGAACGCGCCGGGCAGATAGGCCGGGCTGTCCTCGTTGGCCAGCGTGAAGGCCTGCTCGGCATCGAGGCTGAACTTGTTCGTGTCTTCGTTGAAGGTGACGTAGCCGCCCGCCGCCTGCGAGGCAAGCCACTCGCGCAGATAGCGCTCGTCCACGCCGGTCTTCGCGGCAAGTTCAGCGGAGGTCATCGCGCCGGTCGCCAGCGCCTTGTACAGGCCCAGGTTTTCTCCAATCACAACCATTCCGGCATGGAGGGTGGCCCCCAGGTCGCCGACGAACTTGTGCAGGAATACCTGCAGCTTATCCATATCAGGCATGGTAGCCATTGCGGTGCTCATAAAGATTTCTCCTTTTGAATTAGGAAAGCGCCTCAGGGCCGGGGGAAATCAGCGGTGGGAATTGGGAGCGAAAAAGCTCATGAGGCACACCAGTGTTGAGGATTCTGCGCCTCGGCCGGGACGGTCGTCAAATGGCGGAGCCGGGCTGAGTCCACACCATGGAACAGGGGGCGAACCTCTGTGTTTTCAGCGGGACGCTTCAGCCCACAGGCTGCGCTGAGCCGACGTGCCGCGCGCGCCAGAGCGCGCCTTCCAGCGGATCAACCGCCTCGGGCAGAATTCGCACCGTGGGCAAGCTGCGGCGAATCGTCTCCATCATGCTGTCGCGCACGAAGGCCACCTTCTCAAGAATGCTGCCCGTGAAGGCGATGGCAGGCATGGGCGCATCGGGATCCAGCTCCCGGACGCGCCGGAAAGCCTCGGCCGCATCCTCGCCGAGCAGACGCCCGCCGCGCTCGAGCACCTCCCGCGAGACCATGCCGCCTTCCTCCGCGCATTGCACCACGAGCGGAGCGAGTTGGGAAAAGTCAGGAGATGCGTGGGCCATTTCAACGATCTCGCCAATGTTGTTGGCCTTCCAGAACTCCGCTACGCGCTCCAGAATCCGTGACGGCGGGCCAAAGTCCCTCGCGCGGACGGCCGCTCGTAGCGCCTCATGGCCAATCCAGTACCCCGACCCTTCATCGCCAAGCGCGGGGCCCCATCCGCCAATGTTCAGCAGTTGGCCGGTGCTGGTGCGTCCCAGAGTGTTGGAGCCCGTTCCGGCCATGACCAGCACGCCCGCGCCGCCGGGGAAGGCGGCGTCCAGCGCGATCTCTTCGTCGCCGCACACCATAATGGCGCCGCCCGCGCAGGCGGAGAGAATCCCGCGCATCCAGCCGTCTGTTCTGGGCAGCCTGACCCCGGCCGTTCCGATGCACGAAGCTGTAATTTGCTTCAGGTCCACTCCGCTCTTGCGCGCCAGTTCTTCCAGAATGGCGGCAAGGTTGGCCTGCGCTTCCTCGCGGCTTACGCGCAAAGGCTTAATGCTGCCGCCAGACGCTCGCGCCAGAATGGTTGTGTCGTCTCCCAACGCGGCCCTGGTTTTGGTCCCGCCCGCGTCAACCCCAAGATAAAAAGCCATTGCTACCTCGCCCCCTTTTCAGGCATTGCAGCCTGCGGGAGGGGGTCTTTCAGCGTGTTTGGCGCAATCGCGCGTCGCAAAATCATCTCAACAGGATTGTAGCGTCTCTCGGCACCCGTCACATGAGTTTTGGCTGTCCTCCGTTCGCTTCCGCTGCAACAATGAGACTCGATGTACACTCTTTGTTTTGCGGGAAAGGCATTCACAATGGCTGAGGTTAACGCGAGCAGGAAAGAAGGGGACGGCGCGCACGCCGGCTTTTCCCACGAGATGGCCAAATTCATTCCGTTCCGGGACATGGAAGCCGCCGAGCGGGCGAGGAGGATTTCTCGGGCGGAGCTGACCAAGCATCCAAATCCCGATTTCAAAATTCGCATCATCGACGACGCTTCGCAGTTCTATTTTGAGTTCGCGCTGGACATCGTCACCCGCATCCGCAAGAAGTTTGAAGCGGGAGAAAAGTTCGTCGGCATCTTCCCCGTGGGCCCCATGCCGCAATACGAATACGCGGCCCGCATGATCAATGAACTGCGCCTCGACTGCCATCACGTCCACACCTTCAACATGGACGAGTACGCCGACGAGGACGGCAACACGGCCCCGATTACCTGGGTTGGATCATTCCAGCGCGCAATGATGGCGAGCTTCTTCAGCAAAATTGACCCTGAGCTGCGGCCTCCGGAGGGCCAGATTCATTTCCCGACGAAGGATGCCCTGCCCGCCTACGGACACATGATTGAGGACGCGGGCGGCGCAGACGTGTGCTACGGCGGAATTGGCTGGTGCGGACACATCGCATTCTGGGAAGCGCATCTGGGGTTCGAGTTCGGCAACGACATGGCCGCGTACAAGAAGGCCGGCCCGCGGCTGGTGGAACTGCATCCGATGACCATTATGCAGAACGCGCTGCACTCGTTCGGCGGCGACTGGTCGTGGGTCCCTTCAAAGGCGAACACGATTGGCCCGCAGCAGATTCTGGGCGCGCGCGACCGCAGCTTCTGGCTTGACGGCGCGCTCGGAGGCGGCGTGAGCTGGCAGCGCTTCATCGCGCGCCTGGTGGCGCATGGCCCCGTAAACACTCTGGTTCCCGGCTCGATTTTGCAGGAAGCGCCAGGGACCTACACGATTCGCGGCGAAGTGGCCGACGATGTTGAAGTGAGCATGTCCTGAATGAGCGAGGGCGGCGGAATGAGTGAGCGGCGGCGGATCGCCTTGGCCATTGGGGCGCATCCGGATGACGTGGAGATATCCTGCGCGGGAACGCTGCGGCTGCTGGCGGCGAAGGGATTTGAAATTCACGTCGCCACTATGACTCTGGGCGACTGCGGCTCGAAGGACCATTCAGCGGACGAAATTCGGCGCATCCGCCGGAGCGAAGCGGAATCGGCCTGCGCTCTGCTGGGCGCGGCTTATCACTATGTCGGCTCGCACGATTTCTCCATTTTTCATGACGAAGCGCACAACCGGCGCGTGACCGCTTTGCTGCGCGAGGTCTCGCCGGAAGTGGTGTTGACGCATCCTCCGAGCGACTACATCTCCGACCACGAAATGACGAGTGTTCTGGTGCGGAACGCCTGTTTTTATGCGCCCGCGCCGAATTACGATACCTCCAGCGTGAACGGTTCGCCGGCGATCTCCGCCATCCCGCACCTGTATTACTGGGACGCGGTGGAGGGCGTGGACATTTACGGGCGGCCCGTGCCTCCGCAGATGTGGATCACGATTGATGATCAGATTGAGTTCAAGTCACGAATGCTGGCCTGCCACAGCAGCCAGCGCGAATGGCTGAGAGCGCAGCACGGGATGGATGAATATATTGAGGCCATGCGCGCATGGTGCCGCGTCCGGGGCAGGGAAGCGGCGGCTGCGGCGGGCCGTTGCATTGAGTATGCCGAGGCATTTCGGCAGCACCTTGGACACGCTTATCCGCACACGAACCTCCTGGCGGATCTGCTCGCGGGAAATGCGGTTCTGCGGAAGCCAGACGCGGGCTGATGATCTCCCGCATCCGGCATCACCAGCTATTTTTCCAAAACCGCGACTCCATACTTGGGCAGATCGACGGACGAAACGCGGGCGTGGTCGGACGCCAGCAGATTGGTCATCTCATCCGGAAGCGTGACCTGCTGCGGCGTGGTGTTGTGGTTGATGAGAATCAGCACGGTCTTGCCCTTGCCACTACGCTCGCAAACTTCAACTCCATCCGGCGTGTTGGGGACGAGGGGCTTTACTCCCGCCTGCTGAAGCCATGAGGCGGTGAGCTTGTCCAGCAATTGCTGATCGAGCCACGCGCCGACGTAGGTGATACTCCCATTGCCCACCTTGCGCTCGAGTACGGCGGGCTGGTCGTCGAGCCATCCGTTGCTCCTGCCGTAGCGCATCAGGACTTTGGTTTCCGGCGACGTGGCGGTTAGCGTCTCGGCCCAGATGTTCGCGGTGCCTGAACCCGCCTCGCCGCTGACCGGAACTTTGGAGTCTAGCGCGTAAAACTGCGTGACGGAGCCGCCAAGCAGGCTGACCAGCGGGCCGGGCTGGCGCTGCGGATTCAGCGCATCGTACTGGTCTTTCATACCCGAGCGCGGGCCGAGAACCAGGTGTCCTCCCTGCTTGACGTATGCGATCAGGTGATCGGCAATGCTTTGCGGAAGCACATTGAGCGCGGGCGCAACGACAACCTTGTAGCCGTCGAGGGGCGCATCAGGCGAGACGATATCGACTGCCTGCGACTGGTCACGCAGCGGGCGATAGAAATCGACCAGCTCCGTGACGGGATCAAACTTCGCGCTATGGCGCTGGAAATCGATGGCCCAGCGGCTGGGGTAAGACTGAATGATGGCGACCTCGGAGTGCGGTGTGGTTCCGGCGAGCGCGGCCCCGGCTTCATTGAACTCCTTGCCCACCTGCTGAATCTCGGCATAAACGGGCGCGGGCTTGCCGTCGATGCCGATCATGACGCCGTGATATTGCTCCTGTCCGTTGGGGTTGGCGCGCCACTGCCAGTACTCGACCGTGTCGGCCCCATGGCCAATGTCCTGCCAGGCTATGTCGCGCACCTGTCCTTTTTCAAGCGCCGTGTTGGTGCGCCGCCAGTTAACGAAGGCCGGCTCGGTTTCCATCACCCAGAAGTTCTTGCGCTTGTAGCCGCGCGTAAGGTCATTTCTTGCGCCGTTGTCGTCGTAGTCGAAGGTATCGCTGCTGATGTAGTCGTCCCACGCGGCCATGTCCAGCACGGAGTGGACAATGTATTCATCGAATCCGTCGAACCAGCCCATGGTGTTGGTGGTGATGAACTGGCGCGGGTCGGCATGCGGACGAATGGCGCTGATCTGGTTCAGCGAATAGCTCTTCCACGTCTCGCTCACAAAACGCTTCCAGTCGAGCAGCAGCGCGGGGTTTTCGTCGTCCTGGCGAACGGGAATCTGGTCGAAATTGTTGTAAGTCTGGCTCCAGTAGGCCGTAGCCCAGTGGTGGTTCAGGTTGTCAATGGTGCCGTATTTTTTCTGGAGCCATGCGTGGAACTGCTCTTTGGCTTCCGGGCTGAAGTCGGGCACGGCGTACTCATTATCAAGCTGCCAGCCCACCACGTTGGGATTGTGCCCGTAGCGGACCGCCATGCGCTCCGCAATATCGTGCGCAAGCTCGCGATACTTCTTGTCCGCAAAGGAGAACTGCTGGCGGTTGCCGTGCTCGGCGCGGCGGCCATTTTCATCCACGCGCAGCGTCTCGGGATACTTCTGGGTGAGCCACGCGGGCGGCGCGGCGGTGGGTGTGCCCAGCACTACACAGATGTGGTGCTTCGCGGCGGCAGCAATAGCGCGGTCGAGCCAGCCAAAGTTGTACTGGCCCTCGGTCGGCTCCATGGTGCTCCACGCGAACTCGCCCACGCGGACCACATGGATGTGCGCGGCTTCCATCAGCGAGAGATCGGCGTCCCACTGCGACTCCGGCCACTGCTCGGGATACCAGGCTGCTCCCAGCAGGATGGGTGGCTGGTCGGCATAGTTGGTCGCCTGAGCGTATGTAAACGGTGTCAAAAGCGCGAGGACAAGAAGAACAGAAGCAAAGCGCATTGGGCTGTCTCCATGCTGAACGTTATGGGCCGGACTGACTGAGTGTTTTCGGGTAAACCGATTTTAATCCCAGATGGAAAAAGAGGAAGGGGGCCAGCGCGTGTCAGGCTGCAAGCGAAAAGGCGGCCCCTTGCGGGAAGCCGCCTTCTCTGTCCGATTATGCGAAGATCTGGGAATCGGGTCCCGGACCGCATCTACGGCCGTCTCAGGTTCTCCGGAGGGCTGTGGGCGCGAGGCCCGCGGTTCCTGGATACCTTCGGTTCGGTCTTCAATGCGGGAGCTTCTTTGGTCCGCCCCGCCGTTTCCGGTTGCCCGGATTCAGCATGCCATCAGTTTCCTGATTGCCCGCGGTTCCCGTTGCCGGACCCCGCTGCGGCGGCCCCTTTCAGCCCTCTTCTTCTGGAAGATTGCTCTTCCGTTGATTTGGATCGTACTCCTGCTACGGCGCGGCGCAAGGGGTTTTGAGAAATATTCCGTGTGGAAATGCCGGGCGAAATGTGGAAGCTGTGGAAATGCGGGGCGGGTGGATTGGGGCCGGCCTTCTCTGATACCAATGGAAATCGTTCGATCCACGGCTTCATCTTTGTTTCATGGGTCTCTAATCAAGGTATGGACGGCGAAACCACAGTTCGCGCAGAAGGTTCATCGGCGGAAAAGCTGCGGCATATCTGGCGCAACACGACCGTGGTTCTCTCGCTCGCGGCAATCATCCTCTATTTGCTGCTGCGGTACGTGTTTCATCAAACCGGTACCCCGCTTTCACTCCCGCTCTGGGTTGCTGTCGCTGTCGGTGGAGTGCCGCTGCTTTACGACCTGGTCCGGGAGGTAATTCGGAAGAACTTCGGTTCGGATTTTCTTGCCGGGCTATCGATTGTCACCGCCGCGATCATGGGAGAGTTTCTGGTCGCGACGATCATCGTCCTCATGCTCTCCGGAGGGCAGGCGCTGGAAGACATCGCGACCCGGCGCGCGTCTTCCGTGCTGAACGCGCTGGCGCGGCGCATGCCCAGCCTGGCCCATCGTGTTG
>DASTXK010000308.1:0-17888 GCA_035765555.1 Acidobacteriaceae bacterium | reverse complement strand
CACGCATCTAAACAGGAGTACAGGCCAGAAGTACAACTTTTCAAAAGAAAAAACAAAGGAGTACCAGGAAATGGAGCGCACAGCGAGCGCCGTCTGGAGTGGCGGCTTAAAAGATGGCAAGGGAACGATTTCGACGCAAAGCGGAACCTTAAAGAGTACGCAGTATTCTTTCGGGACCCGTTTTGAGAACGGAACCGGAACCAACCCTGAAGAGTTGATTGCGGCGGCCCATGCAGGCTGCTTCACCATGGCGCTGAGCGCACAGCTCGGGCAGGCCAATCTCACGCCGGAGTCGCTGGAGACCAGCGCCAGCGTCAAGTTCGAGAAGACCGACGCCGGGTTCACAATCACGGCCATCCACCTGGTCACGCGCGCCAAGGTCCCGGGCGCAAGCGAGTCGGCCTTTGAAGCCGCCGCCCAGAACGCCAAGGTGGGATGCCCGATATCCCGGCTGTTCAAAGGAAATACGGAAGTAAGCCTGGACGCCAAGCTGGTCTAAGCAAAATGGCAAACGAACGGGATGCGGGCACGATGCCTGCATCCCGATTTTGATTTTGGCCGCAGGTTAGCTGTTTGTGCGGACGAACTCCCGGATCTGCCGATTGATCTGGGTGGCCTGCATCACACCCCGATCCAGCATCTCGCGCCATTTGGCCGACTCCTCCGGGCCCGATTCGCCGCTCATCCCCAGCAGGTAATTGGTCTGCATAATCACTTCAAGGGCATTGCTTAGATCGTGTGAAAGCCGGCGGATTTGCTCGGCCAGGTGAGTGGGAATTTTGGCTTCATTGGATTCAGAACTGGGAACGGAATTATTCGGCCTAGTGTCAATCATGCAAAGATGTCCTTTTGTGGGAAGAGAACAGTTATGGATGGGATGCCGGATCGGCGAAACCGTTTGCATCCTTCCGAAATTAATCGAAATTTACACGATCGAATCATTGTTCCCTACTATTGCCGGATTTCAAGGCCGTTTGACACAATACAAGCGCTTTGCAACACTAAAAGAACTGCCGATCCAGCCTCTCTGAGCTGGATTTTATGCGTGCCGAAGTGGCGGAATTGGCAGACGCGCATGGTTCAGGTCCATGTACTCGCAAGGGTGTGGGGGTTCGAGTCCCTTCTTCGGCACCAAATCATTTTGGAATTTGAAATCAGCCACCTCGGGTGGCTGTTGTTGTTTGATGAGACTCTCAGCGTGATGTTTGGAGGGCCTGTCCATGAAAAGCCATACGGAATACCTGGTGTTCGAGACAAAGAAGCGGCGGGAGATGGTGCACATCACCGAACGGGTCGAAGAGATTGTGCGGCGCAGCGGCGTAAAAGATGGGCTGTGCTTCGTTTCGCCCATGCACATCACTGCCGCCATCTATGTGAATGATCTGGAGAGCGGGCTTATCGAGGACATCGGTAAATGGCTGGAGGAGCTCGCCCCGGCGCGCCCTGAGTACAAGCATCACCAGACCGGCGAGGACAACGCGGATGCGCATCTTAAATCGCTGCTCCTGCACCATGAGACTACGCTGCCGGTGACGAACGGACGGCTGGATTTGGGAACATGGCAGCGGGTCTTCTACGCGGAGTTCGACGGGCGGCGGAGAAAGCGCGTGATCGTGAAGGTGCTGGGAGTGGAGTAAGCGCGAGAACTACAGCGGAGACGGCCCGAAGTATAAAATGGCCCGCAGTGGAACTCACCGGCAGAGCTTTCCGAAAGGAGCTCGATTTCCGGTGATCCGGGCGGGAGCAAGGATACGGTTTTGACCAAAGTTCGATCGGGCGCGAGCTGGGTTTTAACGCGAATTCTTCCGGTGGCCATGCTGATGCTGGCCTGCGCCGCCGTTGCCCAGAACCGCCCCGCGTCAATTCAATCCGAACAGAACCCCGCATCCGCGCAACAGCCGAAAACTCAACCTGTGGTCATCACCCTCGATGAAGCGATCCGGCGGGCCGAGAAGAACGAGCCGAACTTCGCCAATGCGGTGGCGGCGAAGAAGACGGCCGCCCTGGACCGCTCCATTGCACGGGCCGGCCTGCTGCCCAGCGTGCGCTATCACAACCAGTATCTGTTTACCGAATCCAACGGCACGCGGGACATCACCGGTGTGGCAGGCGGCCCGGACTCATTTGTCTTTATCGCCAATAATGCCATCCATGAGTACGCGAGCCAGGCCGTCGTGTCGGAAACGCTGGGGCTCTCCGGAATCGCGCAGCTTAAGCACGCCGATGCCGCCGCAGCCGAGGCAGCGGCGCTTGCGGAAGTAGCCCGGCGCGGGCTGGTCTTCACGGTTGTGAAGCAATACTACGGCCTGCTTGCGGGCCAGCAGAAGCTGCGGGTCGCGCAGCGCGCCGCCACGGCAGCCCACGATTTTCTCAGCCTGACAAAAGAGCTGGAGCAAGGGCGGGTCGTGGCCCACGCCGATGTTCTGAAAGCGCAGCTTGAGTACGAACAGCGCCAGCGCGACGCTGAGAATGCGCACCTGTTGGCCGAAAATGCCCGGCTGGAATTGGGGATTCTGCTCTTTCCCGATCCGCGCACCAGCTACACCCTTGCCGATGACCTGGGAACCGCTCCTCCGCTCCCGGACAGGGCGGGTGTGAATGCCGCGGCGCAAAAGAACAATCCCGATCTTCGCGCCGCGATGGCGGCATTGAAAGCAGCCAACGAGGACGTGGCGGCCGCCCGCGCCGCGTATCTACCTGAGCTGTCGCTGAACTGGACCTACGGCATTGATGCGCCGCAGTTCGCTACCTATGGGCCTCTTGATCCGTCTCTCACTCCGGCGGCAAAGCCGCGAAACCTGGGCTACTCGGCTTCAGCAACGCTCGATATCCCCGTGTGGGACTGGTTCGCCACCCACGACCGCGTGAAGCAGAGCCAGATCAAAAAGAGCGTGGCCAAGCAGGCTTTGACCCAGACGCAGAAGCGTCTGCTCGCCAATCTTGACGAGTACTACAACGAGGCAACAACCGCGCAGAAGCAGGTGGCCTCGCTGGAGCAGAGCGTGAAGGACGCGACGGAGTCGCTGCGGCTAACGAACCTTCGGTACAGGGCGGCTGAAGCGACGGCGCTCGAAGTAGTGGACGCCGAGAACCTGCTGGCCCAGACCGAGCAGGCCTATGCCGACGGCACGGTCCGCTATCGGGTGGCGCTGGCGAATCTGCAAACGCTGACCGGCGAACTGCCGTGAGGCTGGGAAACAGAGTTGTGGGAAGGGACCGCAGGATGAGTGGAAGGCCGAAGTCGAGCAAGCGGGTCTTACGGCTGCTCGTGATTTCGCTGGTTATTACGGCGTTGGCGGTGGGCTGCGCGAAGCAGGAGCCGGAGAGCAAACCGGTGGTGCAGGTACAGGCCGAGCAAGTCACGCCGCAACCCATCTCGCAGTACGTTACGGGAGACGCGGTGCTCGCGCCGATTGCGCAGGCGGCCATCACTCCTAAGATCACGGCTCCGGTGAAGAAGTTCTATGTGACGCGCGGAAGCAAAGTCAGGAAAGGCGAATTGCTGGCGGTGCTGGACAACGCCGATCTGACCGCCGCCGCACTCGACAGCAAGGGCAGCTACGAGCAGGCCCAGGCGGCGTACAACACCGCAACGAAGGCGTCGATCCCCGCCGATTTACAGGCAGCCAAGCTGGGACTCGACCAGGCCATGGCAAACCTTGATGTAGCGCAAAGAGTGTATGACAGCCGCAAATCGCTCTTTCAGCAGGGGGCGATTCCCGGCCAGGAAGTGGATACGGCCAAGGCCAGCCTGGTGCAGGCGCAGAGCGCCTATGACACTGCCAAAACGCACTTTGAGGCGTTTAAAGCCGTCAGCCATGCGGACGCGCTGAAGGCTGCGGAGGGCCAACTTGCGTCCGCCAAGGGCAAGTACGAGAGCGCGGAGGCACAGCTCGATTTTTCAGAGATTCGCAGTCCCATCAACGGCGTAGTGACGGACCGTCCGCTCTACGCGGGCGAAACCGCCGCTGCCGGAACACCGCTGATCACCGTGATGGATGTCTCCGCGCTGCTGGCCAAAGCGCATCTGCCGGAAGATTCGGCGCGCGGCCTGAAACTGGGCCAGCCGGCCAGCGTCACGCTTGATGGCGGAAGCCAGTCCTTCCCGGGGACCGTGTCTCTCGTCAGCCCGGCGCTGGACCCCGGCAGCACCACCATTGAAGTTTGGGTGAAGGTGCCGAATAAGGATGAGAGTCTCAAGGCGGGCACGCCAGTCCGGGTCTCAATCAAGAGCAAAACCGTGAAGGATGCGCTCGTGGTTCCGAAGGAGGCTGTTCTCACCGGCCCGGACGGCAAGCACACCGTCATGGTGGTGGATTCCAACGATGTCGCACACCAGCGTGAGGTAAAGACTGGGATCAGCGATGATGGGAAAGTTCAAATTGTCAGCGGATTGAAGGCCGGCGAGACCGTCGTGACCAATGGGGCGTATGCGATGGCGGACGGAACCAAGGTAAAGATTGAAAGCGGCAAACCGGGTGCGGACAATCCGGGCGCGGGCGAGTCGGGCGGAGGGATTTAGTGGCACTGCCTTCCCTGAAGCCGGCTCCGGCCAGTGCCGAGGAGCGACCATTCTGGTTGCTGCGCCACGCGCGCACAATTCTGTTCTTTACGATCGTGCTTGCCATTGCCGGAGTCTATCTGGCGACCCAAATTCCCATCTCGGTTTTTCCGGAGACGAATTTCCCGCGCGTCATCATCAGGATTGACAATGGCGTGATGCCGGTCGAGCAAATGCAGGTCACGATCACGCGCCCGGTTGAGCTGGCTGTGCAGGTGGTTCCGGGACTGGAGACAATGCGGTCGAACACCAGCCGCGGTTCCGCCGAAGTGAGCCTCTTCTTCAACTGGAACGTGGATATGTTCCGGACACTGCAATTAGTCGATGCGGCCATGGCCCAGGTACAGCAGAACCTGCCGCCCACCGCGCAGGTCGAAGCTCTGCGTCTCAGCTTCGCATCGTTTCCCGTCCTCGGCTATAGCCTTACGTCGGACACGGTTTCGCAAACAGCCCTTTGGGAGCTTGCGACTTATGATCTGAGGCCACAGTTAAATCGGCTTCCCGGCGTGCGCGAGGTGAAAGTGCAGGGCGGGAAGGTTCCGGAGTATGATATTGTCCCCAGCCCGGCTAAATTGCTGGCGGCGGGGATCACGCCCACCGACCTGCTGAACGCCGTCCGCACAACGAATGTCATCACCTCACCCGGACTCTATGAGAGCAACCACAAACTGGTGCTGGGCCTGGTGGGCGCGCAGGCGCATGACGCCACCGAACTGGCGAACATTGTGGTGAAGAACACGCCGGCGGGGGTTCCGGTTCGCATTGGCGACGTGGCGCAGGTGAAGGCGGGTGTTGAGCCGGTTTATACGATCGTGACGGCAGATGGAAAACCAGCGGTGCTGCTGAGCATCACACGGCAAATTTCCAGCAACACGGTGGCGGTAGCCAACGAAGTGGCGGCGGAGGTGGCGCAGCTAAGAAAGACACTGCCGCCGGGCGTGGAGCTAAAGCCCTTCTATGACCAGTCGGAACTGGTGAAGTCGAGCATCTCCAGTGTGCGCGACGCAATCCTGATTGGGCTGGTGCTGGCTTCCGTCATTCTGGTGGTCTTTCTGCGGGACTGGGGATCGTCGCTAGTCGCCGGGCTGGTGATCCCGGTTACGATCCTCATCACATTCGTTTTTCTCAAAGCGCTGGGCGAGAGCTTCAACCTGATGACGCTGGGTGGGCTCGCGGCCGCGGTCGGACTGGTAATTGATGATGCCATCGTCGTGGTCGAAAATATCGTGCTCCATCGCGAATTGGGCGAAAACCGCGTGGAAGCAGTCCGTAAGGCGTTGCGTGAGATATCCACCGCGCTGGTCGGCTCGACCATTACGCCGGTCGTGGTCTTTCTCCCGCTCGTCGCCGTGGCGGGGGTCACCGGAAGCTTCTTCCGCGCGCTGGCGATCACCATGACGGTCGCGCTCCTGACTTCCCTGACGCTGGCGCTCACCTGGACTCCCGCCCTCAGTTTTTATCTGCTTCGCGGAAAAGCAGAAAAGGGCGGCATGGCATTGCCGCAGGACTCGGACGCACAAACCCGAGCCGAGACGGAGTCCAGTACGAATATCATGCGGCACGCGCTGCGGTGGCATGAGCGAGGGTTGAAGCTGGCACTGGCGCGGCCCTTTTGGCTTGCGGGCGCCTGCCTGGTGCTGGTGGCGGGGACCTATTTCGCTTTTCAGGGCCTTGGGTCCAACCTGCTGCCGCACATGGATGAAGGCGGTTTCATTCTCGACTACTTCACGCCGCCCGGCTCCTCTCTGGCAGAAACCAATCGCATCTTGCTGCATGTGGAGCAAATCATCAAAAGTGTGCCGGAGGTAGAGACCATCTCACGCCGCACGGGGCTGCAGTTGGGTGAAGCGGCAGTAACGGAAGCGAACACCGGCGACTTTACCGTGAAGCTCAAGAACAACCGCAGTCGTGGCGTTGACGCGGTAATGGAAGAGGTGCGCCAGCGGGTGAACAACGCGGAACCGGAACTGAACATAGAGGTAACGCAGATCCTTCAGGACAACATTGGAGACCTGTCTAATGCTCCGCAACCGATTCGGATCGAGCTGTTCTCGGACGACGAGGCCTTGTTGCACAAGCTGGGGCCGGAGGTCGGTGCGGCAATCGAGAAAGTGCCGGGAGTAGTCGATGTGCTGAACGGCGTGGAAGACACGATCAGCGGCCCGGCGACGATGTTCCACGTGAATCCAGGGATTGCATCCCGGCTGGGCTTTACTCCGGAAGAAGTCGCGACCGACGCGACGGCTGTGATTCAGGGCGTTCCGTCGCCACAACCGGTCATTCGGAACGGACGGCCCTACACGGTCCGCGTGCGTTACGATGAGTCGCATCGCAGCTCACTTGACGCCATCACAAACACCCTTCTGAACAGCGCCACCGGAAAAACGGCCACGCTCGGCACACTCGCCACGGTCGAGCAGTTGCCACCGCAAAATGAGATCCATGAGGAGAACCTTCAGCGCGAAGTGGTGGTCACTGGAGACTTGGAAGGCTCCGATCTGGGCGGCGCCGTCACGAAAGTAAAGCAGGTCATTCAGGGCCTGAATCTGCCGCCGAGCGTGCGCGTCGTCTACGGCGGGACCTATCAGGAGCAGCAGAAATCATTTCACGACCTGATCCGGGTGCTGCTGCTGGCGCTGGCGCTGGTTTTTGGAGTGCTGCTGGCGGAATTCCGCGATTTCTCCGCGCCGACAGCCATTCTCGCTTCTTCCATTCTTTCGACGGCGGGCGTGGTGTTTGCGCTGCTCATCACCGGCATCACGTTTAACGTCGCTTCCTTCATGGGCCTCATCATGGTCATCGGCATTGTGGCAAAAAATGGAATTCTGCTGCTTGACGCTGACCAGAAGTACCGCGCGGCGGGAATGTCCGCCTACGACTCGATGCTCAACGCGGCGCAGCGGCGGCTGCGGCCCATTCTGATGACGGCGCTCGCGGCGGTGCTGGGCATGGCTCCTCTGGCCTTCGCGCTCGGGTCGGGATCGCAGATGCTGCAGCCGCTGGCCGTCGCGGTGATTGGCGGCATTTTGATTTCCATGGTGCTGTCACTGATCGTCACGCCCGCCGTCTATTACTACCTCACGCGAAAATCGAGCGCGCCAAACCTGCCCGCCTGAGATTTCGTTGACAGGCCGGAAGGACATGCGGTTTACTGTTGCGAGTGTAACGGATTACATTTTTAGCGCTTGAAGGAGCGGTCATGAAGACCCGCAGGGAATTTCTGCAGCAGGGCTCGGCAGCGACGGCTGGTTTGTTGCTGTCATCGCAGGTGGCAAAGGCATCGCGTTTGGTTAATGGCGAGACTCCTTCCTCGCGCCCCAATATCGTATTGATGTTGGCCGACGACATGGGCTTCTCCGACATCGGCTGCTACGGGTCTGAAATAGACACGCCCAATCTGAACAAACTTGCTGCTGGTGGCCTGCGCTTCAAGCAGTTCTACAACAACCCACGCTGCTGCCCCTCGCGCGCCTGTCTCATGACCGGCCTTTATCCTCATCAGGCCGGAATGGGCATGATGGTCGTGGACTATAAGCGCTATCCGTATCCCGCTTATGCAGGCGACCTGAGCAATCGCTGCGTGACCATCGCCGAGGCGCTGCGCGCGGGCGGCTATCGCACAGCCATGGCGGGCAAGTGGCACCTCACTCCGCCAGTCGGTGTGGACAAACACAATTGGCCGCTGCAGCGCGGATTTGAAAAGTTCTTTGGCACGATTGTTGGTGGCGGCAGCTACTTCAATCCCTCGACGCTCACCCGCGACAACACTCCGATCCAGGCGCAGCGGGATGAGAACTTCTACTACACGGACGCTGTCGGCGATCACGCCGTCCAATTCATCGATGAGTTCGGTCGGGGGAAAGAGCCGTTCTTCCTCTACACCGCTTTTACCTCAACCCATTGGCCGCTGCAAGCGCGCGAAGAAGATATTGCGAAGTACAAGGACCGCTACCGCGATGGCTGGGATGCTCTGCGCCGCGAGCGCCATCAGCGGCAGATCAAGATGGGCATTGTCGAGGAGAAGTGGGGCATCACCAAGCGCGACCCGCGCGTTCCGCCGTGGGAGCTGGCCTCTCATCACGAATGGGAGAGCCGCCGTATGGCTGTCTTTGCCGCGCAGCTCGACCGCATGGACCAGAACATCGGAAAGATCGTCGCCAAACTCGAACAGATGGGCATTGCCGATAACACGCTCATCTTTTTCCTGGCGGACAACGGCGGCAACTATGAAGAATTCGGCGTTCCCGCTACCAATGCGAACCGGCCCATCTGGCTACCTTATGAAACGCTGGACGGACGTCCTGTGCGCGTGGGCAATCGGCCCGATGTGATGCCCGGCCCCGAGGACACATGGCAGAGCTACGGCATTCCATGGGGAAATTGCAGCAACACGCCGTTCCGGCTCTACAAGCATTACGCGCACGAAGGTGGCATCAGCACTCCGCTGGTAGCGCACTGGCCTAAAGGCATTAAGCAGAAGAACGCGCTGACGAACGAGATTGGCCACGAGACAGACATTATGGCCACTTGCCTCGATGTGGCCGGCGTGCCATATCCTTCGACCACCGTTTCCGGGCAGGCGCCGCCCCCGCTCGAGGGCAAAAGTCTTAAGCCCATCTTTGAAGGTGGCGCGCGAGATCGTGGCGCTATCTTCTGGGAGCACGAAGGCAATGCTGCCATGCGCGACGGCAAGTGGAAACTGGTCTCGCGCTTCCCGGACTACTGGGAACTGTATGACATGGATGCCGACCGCACCGAGATGCACGACCTTACGGACCAGTATCCGCAGCGGGTAAAGGCCATGGCCGCCGACTACCACAAGTGGGCAAAGCACGTAGGGGCGCAGCCCTGGCCGATGCCGGAAACTCCGCAGAATGTGCGTGAAGGAGCTATGCCCTCGCCGCCCTATCTGCGTCATGACATGATGTAGGCGGCGTGGCCCACTGGTTTAAGCCAGGAAGACGGCGACTGGATGCAGTAGGATGATCGCTATGAATCGCTGGGCCGGTGCAGCGTTGGTGTTGTTGACGATGGCACTTTGCTGCACGGCCTGCCGTAGAAGTCCCAACCACACCATCGCCGTGATTCCCCGCGACACGGCGGAAGAAGTTTGGGTCTCCGAGCACGGCGGCGCGGCTGACGCGGCTTATAAGCAGAATCTCGAAATCGACTGGAACGGTCCCACGCGCGACGATGATGTGGAGCAGCAGATCAGCTTATCGGAGCGGGCGATTCGTTCCGGCGACTACGGTCTGGTCCTCAGTCCGAACAACTCCTTCGCGCTCGGGACCGTGATCCAGCGCGCACTCTCGCAAAAGATCCCAGTTGTAATTGTTGGCGCGCCAATTTCGATTGCACCGCAAAGCGGACTCACGTTTGTGCTGAATGACACGGAGAAGATGGGTATGCTGGCCGCAACCCGCGCCGGAGAAATTCTGCACGGTAATGGAAAGATCATGGTCCTGGGCTTTGACCCGCTGTCGCCGGGCAGCGTGGAGCGCGCCGACGCTTTCGAGCGCGCGCTACAGCGCGTCGCGCCCGGAATCAGCATTGTGGACCAGGTATCCGGCTCCATGAGTTTCGGTCAGGCGGAGTTGGCCTCCGAGCAGGCGATACTCGCGCACCCCGACCTTTCGGCGATTTTTGCGCTTGGGATCAATGCGACCAGAGGCGCCGCCGCCGCCGTGCGGAACATGAAAGCCGCCAACAAAATCAAAGTCATTGGCTGCGATCAGACGCTTGACCTGCTCTTTCTGCTGCGCCACGGCATCATCGACTCGCTGATAATTGAGGACACGCGAACGATGGGCCACCTCGCGGTTCAACAGATTGCCGCTCAAAGGCGCGGCGAAAGTGTCCCATCGCGACGCTACGTCGAGCCTCTCCTGGTGACGCGCCGCAACGTGGATGACGCGCGGGTGCAGGAGGTCCTTTCCTTGCGCTGGAGGCCCAAACCATGACGCGCCGCCTCCGACCCTGGAGAAAAGCGGCTTTACTTACCGGCTGCTGTGTCGCGTTTGCCGCTACGCTCATTCTGTTGGTTCGGCATTATGCCCGCTTCTCACTGCCCTTCCACGATTCGTTCGCTTCGCATAGCGCGAAAGAGTGGCAACCCTACGGAGGCACCTGGAAGTTAACCGACGGAACGGTCTTCAATCGCTCCGACGAGCGCGGCGCCAAGCTTATCACCGGATCGCCCGATTGGGCCGACTACACCATGCAGGCCGATCTGGAGATGATCGGGCACGAAGGCGATGTGGGCATCATCGTCAGGGTTGGCAAAGAAGAGCGGGGCATCGACTCGTATAACGGCTATTACATCGGGCTAAGGAGTCTGGAGTCCGCGCTCATTATTGGCCGCGCGGACTACGGATGGATGGAAGCGCAGCCCGTCGCGATGCCGGGGGGCGTGCGGCCTTCCACCTGGTATCGCCTCAAAGTGGTCGCGGTGGGCTGCCAAATTGGAGCCACCGCCACCAATCTTCAAACCGGGCAAGAAGCGTGGGCGGCGTTTGAGGAAACTCCGTGTGTGTTGAAGGGCAAGGTCGGGCTGCGGTCGATGGCGACCGGAGGCGCGTGGCGAAATATCTCCGTTCGCCGCGCAACGCTCAGCGAGTGGGAAGCGATTCGGGCACACGCCGCCACGGTTGGGCACCCCGTGTTCCCAGATCGTGAAGCCGACTACAACCATATGCGCGAGTCGGATTTCGGGCAGACTTACGTCCCGGCGCGCAACAATTCGGACTATCTTCTCTCCGGAGACACTCCCGGACCGCTGCCGCCGCTCGTTTCCATTGAGAGCCTTCGCAACACCAATCTGCCCGCGCAGCCGCTCCGGATTCGCGGCGTTGTCACGCTGACGCATCCGATCTATGTACAGGATTCATCCGCCGGTGTTGCGGTAAATGTGGACAAGCCCGTTTCACTGAATCTTGGCGACGAAGTTGAGATCGTCGGATCACTCGCCAACTCGGGTTACGTCTCGCGCGTGAAGGCGTCGAGCATTCGCCTGCTGTGGGACCGGACGCTCGCCGTGCCTCTTTCCATTTCGAGCACACAGGCGGCCAGCGGCGCGTTCAATTCAGCACTAGTGGAGATACGCGGCTATCTTCGGTCAAAACACATGGAACGCGATGGAACCATCGTGCTGAATATGGATGACGAGTCTCAGTCCTTTACCACCGTACTCAGGAACACGCTCTCGCCGGAAACCTATGCGGACTGGCAGCCGGGAAGCTGGCTGCGGGTTCATGGAATTTGCGTGCTGGGCGAAAGCGCAGTCGCAAACGGAGCGGCTTTCACTCTCCTCACCCGCTCGCCCGCGGACATCGAAGTGCTGGCCGGACCTCCGTGGTGGAGCGGCCCGCGTATTCTCAGGATCATCATCCCGTTGGTCCTGTTGCTGCTTCTCGGTCTATTTCTTTACCTTCGAATCGAGCGCTGGAAAATGCGCGCGATTCTCAGCGAACGCGAGCGGCTCGCCCACGAAATGCACGATACGCTCGCGCAAAGCTTCGCCGGGATCGGCTTTCATCTGCAGGGCATGAGAAACATGGTCCGAAGTGGGACCGCGAATGGCAACCTGACAGAAAAGCTGGACCTCGCCTGCGACATTGTCGCCCAGACCCATCGTGAAGCGAGCGCCGGCATTGCCGCGCTGCATCCGGAGGCGGACGAAGGGCGCGATCTTCTGGTCGCGCTTGAACACTACGCCGTGCGCATGTTGAATGCCGACACGCTTCCGCTGGTACTGGAACGCGCGGGAACGCCGCACGAACTCTCCTTCCCCGTGCGGGACACGCTTTTCCAAGTCGGACGCGAGGCCATCAGCAACGTCATCCGGCATGGAAGCGCGAATACTATCGTGCTGCGCCTTCGCTATGAGTCAAAGCATGTGGTGTTTGAGGTTTGCGATGACGGGATCGGATTCGTTCAGGAGGAATCCAGCGGCTTCGGCATTGAAACCATGCACCGCCGTTGTGATGCTGTTTCCGCGGATATGAAGATCACCAGCGTTCCGGGAGAAGGCACTGTAATTTCGGTGCGGTCGCCTTATGGACGCCGCGTTACAGTCGCCGATTGGGCAAAGTATATCTGGAAGCGGCAGCGCGCCCGCTATCACGACGCCGCAGAGCGGGATGCCGCGCGAGTCGATGGATAGCGCTATTCTTCTTCCAGTCTCACCAGCCCTTGTTGCAGGGCCACGGCTGTAGCTTCAGTCCGGTCCCGCACTCCAAGCTTCCCCATTAAGCTCACCACATGGTTCCGAACCGTGTTCTCGCTGATCGACAGCTCATCAGCAATTTCAAAGTTCTTCCGTCCGTGCGCCACCAGCCGCAAAATCTCCAGTTCGCGCGCGCTCAGGGGATTTCTTCCCAGCCGCTGCGCCAACTGGTTCGCGATGTGCGGCGGAATCGAGCGTTCGCCCGCGTGAACTTTGCGAATGGCCTGCGTGACCTGCTCCAGCGAAGAGCTTTTCAGGATGTAGGCCATGGCGCCAGCCTTCATCGCCCCAAACACATCTTCGTCCGAGCGGTACGTCGTCAGCACCACGGAACGGACTTGAGGGCAACTGCGGCGAAGCTCCACCAGCATGGTCTCGCCGCTCATCTCGCGCATTCGCAGGTCCGTGACAACCACATCGGGAGATAATTCCGGAATCATCTGGAGCGCTTCCCGCCCGCTGGCTGCTGTGCCTACTACCTTCATGTCCGGCTCGCTCTCCAGCATGGTTTTCAGCCCCAGCCGAACCACGGCGTGGTCGTCCACTACGAAAATTCGGATCGGTTCGCTCACGCTGCACCTGAGAATTAGACGGAATTGTAACGGATCAGCGCTTCAAGCTACATAGTCCCGCAGGACTACTGAAAAATGCGTGCATTCAACCATTGACCGTACAACAAGCGGCTGCATAGGATTGACGCACATTCAACGAGGCCTGCCCGAAGCGCAATAAAAAGTCCTTGACAATGGTGGTTGCCGCGCCTAAGGTGGTGAGTTTGTAATCGATTTCATTCGGCGAAAACGGCTAAACGGGCCGACTGAATTGCAAAACTTTGCAATTGAAACAGGCCGCAGCTATGACTTGTCACATTTTCCTGGAGGTAAAAACCCAATGTCGAATCGCAAAACCATCGCATTCCTGTTTACTCTGCTCCTCTGTATCGCCGCCGCCGCCGTGGTCAGCGCGAATGCGCAGCAGCAAACCGCGCAGCTAACCGGCCGCATTACAGACAGCAGCGGGGCCGCGATTCCCGGTGCCACCGTGGTCATTGCGAACCACGCCAGAGGAATCAGGGTGGTCGTGAAGTCCGACTCCCGCGGCGCTTACGTGGTCCCGCTGCTGCCGCCCGCCGACGGTTATGAGATCACGGTTTCACGATCCGGTTTTACTCAAGCCAAACGCGACGACATCACGCTGCAGGTGGCCCAGGTTGCTCAGGTCAATGTTCAGCTTTCCGTCGGCTCAGTGAACCAGACTGTTGTGGTCAGTGGAGCGCCTCCATTGCTTGACACGCAGACCTCTTCCGCCGGCCAGGTCATCACGGCCCGCACGATCAGCAACCTTCCGCTCAACGGACGCAGCAGTTTCCGTCTTATTCAGCTCACGCCGGGCGTCACCTTCAACCAGTCCGCCTACGGCCAATTCGGAGATGTGGCGGTCAACACCACATGGGACACGAACTTCTCGATCAGCGGTGGTCAGGCGCAGAGCAATGAAATCCTGATTGACGGAATTCCCAGCACCACTGGCTTCTTTGACCAGATCACAACCATCCCCAACGTCGATGACACCCAGGAGTTCAAAGTAGAGAGCAATAGCCTTTCGGCGGAATATGGGCGTTTCGGCGGCGGCGTCATCAACGTCACGACCAAATCCGGAACCAACGATCTGCATGGAACGGTTTTCGACTTTCTCCGCAACTCAGCCCTCGACGCAAACGACTACTTCAATGCCCGTGCGGGCAAGGGCATTCCCACGCTGCAAATGAACCAGTTTGGCTTCGCTGTTGGGGGGCCTGTCTATCTTCCGCACATCTATCATGGCCTCGACAAAACCTTCTTCTTTGTGGATTATCAGGGAACCCGGCGAGTGCAGGGCTCAACATACCAAACAACCGTACCCACCGACCTTCAAAGACAGGGAGACTTCAGCCAGACCTTCAATGCCGCCGGCAATCTGGTAAAGATCTATGACCCTTTCTCGACGAAGCCCGACCCCAACCACCAAGGCAAATATATCCGCACGCAATTTCAAGACAATAAAATCCCAACCTTGGATCCGGTGGCGCTTAAGCTGATGAGCTACTATCCAGAGCCGAATACGACGGGAGCACCGAACACCGGAGCGAACAACTACATCAGCAACGCGCCGAAACGGGTAAACCAAAACAGCGGTAGTGTTCGCATTGATCAAAACATAAACCAGCACTATCACTTTTTTGGCCGGTTCGGATGGCTGCTGACCGATCTGACCCAGCCGGATACCTACGGGAACATTGCCAGCGGCGGACCGGGCGCAGTGGGCACCACCAAGTTTCACGCCTGGTCATTCGCCTTCGACAACACCGTCACTATCAATCCCACCCTTTTGCTGACCATTGACTACGGATACGCCCGCTGGTATCAGGCACGCCAGACCCGGAGCTATGGTTTTGACGCCTCCACTCTCGGTTTTCCTGACTCATTCGTCAGCCAGATCACTATTCCCATGTTTCCCTCGATCGGTGTTGCGGGATACGGGCCCATGAATGGCCAGAGCTATCTCATCAACGGCAATGATTCGCATAGCCTGCTGACTTCACTCACGAAAATCTACGGACGGCAAACCTTCATCCTGGGGACTGACGTTCGCATGCACCTCATCAACTTTTTCAATGTGAACTCAAGCGCAGGCTCGTTTTCTTTTGCCAAAGCGCAAACGCAGGGCCCGGATCCCAACAAAGCCAGTTCAACCGGCGGCGACGCGATGGCCAGTCTTTTGCTGGGAGTTGGCAGCGGCGGCAATATGCCGATCGGCGCCGGGAATGAACTCAAGGATTGGTATGCAGCGGCCTATTTACAGGACAATATCCGGCTTACGAACAACTTCGTCCTAAACCTCGGGCTTCGCTACGAAACGGAGAGCCCCTACATCGATCGGCACAATAAGCTCAACTACTTCGATACCGGGATACAAAGCCCGGCGGCCAATCCCTCGTTTCCGGACCTTACCGGCGGGCTGGTGTTCGCGGGCGTGAACGGCACCCCCACCAAGGTCTACGATTGGAATACTTTCCAGTTCGGGCCGCGCGCCGGATTCTCTTATAATCCGTTCCACTCTACAGTGGTTCGGGCTGGGGCCGGAATTATGTACGCGCCACTGGAAATCAGCAACAACGCGGTTGGATTCAGTCCGAACATCGGATTCAGTTCCTCAACCGGATGGGAAGCCACGACCAACGGCGGCCTGATTCCCGAGAATCTGCTCAGCAATCCCTACCCTCAAGGTGTGATCCAGCCGGCCGGTAGTACTCTCGGAGCGGCCACCAACCTCGGGCAGGGATTGGATGTGTGGGACGCACACCCCGATACGCCCCAGTCCTATCAATGGAATTTTGGAATCCAGCAGCAGCTTCCCTCCAATGTTCTGGTTGAGGCGGCCTATGTCGGCAGCCGCGGTCTCCATCTCGCGCATAATTTTGAAATCAACACGCTCGACCCAAAATATCTCAGCATGGGCACTGCCCTGCAGGCCGAGGTGCCAAATCCATTCCAACCTTATGTGGACATCGGAGTGTTGTCGCAGCCTACCGTAACGCAGCAGCAGCTTCTGCTCCCATATCCGCAGTTCACCGGAATCTCAGTCGAAAACATGACTTGGGGTGGATCAAACTATCAATCAGCGCAGTTCAAAATAAATAAGAGGACCAGCCACGGCTTTTCTTTCCTGGCCGCCTATACCATCAGCAAGTGGATGTCGAACATCACATCCCAGGATGCGAACATCGGCCCTACGAACAACACCGGCGTCCAAAGCTTTTACGATCTGGCCGCCGAAAAGTCGCTCTCTGAGAACGACATTCCCCAATCCCTGATTTTGAACGCAGTCGTCGACCTGCCCTTCGGGCGGAGCCGACTCCTGCTCTCCAACGCAAACCGAGTGGTTGAAAAGTTCGTCGGCGGCTGGAAAGCCTCCGGAATTTTGACGGAACAAAGTGGACAGCCACTCGTCTTCTCCGCTCCCATTGCGGGCGGAGGCAACCGGCCCAACTGGGTGCCGGGCGTCAGCCCTCGGCTCTCGTCATCGCGCTCGAACGCCGACAAGGTATCTGAATGGTTCAACACCGATGCTTTCGCAATTCCAGACGCCTTCACGTTCGGAGATGTATCGAGAACGACAGGCGCGGTTCGCGCACCCGGCATCCAAAACCTCGATTTCTCACTGACCAAAGAGACACAACTTCTGGAGCGACTGCATATGCAGTTCCGCGCGGAGGCCTTTAACCTGACGAATACCCCGCATTTCAGCCGGCCTAATACCGCGGTAAACAGCAACACCTTCGGTCAGATCAATGGCGTACTGTCCTCGCCTCCGGAACGCCAGATACAGTTTGCGGTCAAATTGATGTTCTGACCTGATCCATATCATGGTTGACAGGCAGTGTTATAACAGGTGCCAGTCACCTTTTAGGAGAAACATCTCTCAATGAATCGTCGCGATTTGCTCAAGTCTTCGCTTCTTACGGCGGGCGCGCTGGCTACTACACAAGCCGGCGCGGCGGACCTTGCACAAGGGCCCAGCCGGCAGGAGAAGCATATCTGGCCCCATCCGCCCGTAGAACTCAATGGCGGAAGAATGCCCAACATTCTATGGATTTGTCCGGACATGCAGCGTTTCGACACCATCGAGGGGTTGAACAATAACTACATTCACACGCCAAACATCAAAAAGCTGATGGCGGAGTCGGTGACCCTGACCCATACCTACGTGCAAAACCCGGTATGTTCGCCATCCCGCGCCAGCTTCCTCACCGGACGCTACCCGCATACCACGGGCTTGCGCGCGCTCGGCCAGCGCATCCGCCCTGACGAGCGGCTCGTCACGAAGATGCTCTCCGATGCCGGCTATGCGTGCGGGCTGTCCGGAAAGCTCCACCTGTCTCCAACCTTCGGCGGACGCCTTGAGGACCGCATCGATGATGGCTACAGCGTCTTTAAATGGAGCCACGACATCAGCAACACTTGGCCGGGACAGAATATGTGGCGCGTATGGTTGAGCGAGAAGGGAGTCAAGATTCCCGAACCTCCTAAGGGGCAAGGCCCCGCATGGGGAATGCCGCTTGAC
>DASTXK010000307.1:0-5576 GCA_035765555.1 Acidobacteriaceae bacterium | reverse complement strand
GGGAACGTCGTAGGTGTAACTGCCCGGGCCGGACACCTTCACCAGCAGGCTGTTCGAGGCGAGCCTGGGCGGCTGCGGGCGGTCGCCGTAGTTCCACAGAAATGGAGTGATGAAGATGAAGGCCAAGATCAGCGTGACCATGATGTCGTAATGGAAGGTGCCGCGCTGATAGGTCCAGAAGAAATAGCTTTTCAGAATGCGTCCCATTGCCTACTTCTCCCTCGGCTCGATTACGGTTGTGCCGCCCATATAGGGTAGCAATGCCTCCGGTATCTTTACTGACCCGTCAGCCTGCTGATAGTTCTCCACAATGGCCAGCCAGGTGCGCCCCACGGCCAATCCGCTGCCGTTCAGCGTGTGGACGAGCGCGGTCTTGTTCTGCCCCTTGGGACGGTAGCGAATGTTTGCCCGCCGCGCCTGGAAGTCGCCGAAGTTGGAGCAGGACGAAATCTCGCGATACAACTGCTGCCCCGGCAGCCAGACTTCGAGGTCGTATGTTTTGGCCGAGCTGAAACCCATGTCTCCGGTGCACAGCAGCACGCGGCGGTAGGGCAGGCCGAGCCGCTCCAGAATGGTTTCCGCGTTTTGTGTTAGTTTTTCGTGCTCCTCTTCGCTGTCCTCGGGCCGCGTGAACTTCACCAGTTCCACCTTTTGGAATTGATGCTGGCGGATGATGCCGCGAACGTCCTTTCCGTAGGAACCGGCTTCGGAGCGGAAGCAGGGCGTGTACGCGGTGAGTGAGCGCGTGAGATCGGCTTCGTCGAGGACCTCGTCGCGGTAAAGATTAGTGACGGGGACCTCAGCCGTGGGGATGAGCCAGTGGTCGTTGTCGCGGTAGACTTTCTCATCGAGTACGTGCTCGTCCACGCAGCGAAAAAGGTCTTGTTCAAATTTGGGCAACTGGCCCGTCCCGAAGAGCGATTTGCTGTTCACCATGAAGGGAGGCAGGACTTCAGTGTATCCATGCTCGCGGGTGTGGATGTCGAGCATGAAGCTGATGAGCGCGCGCTCCAGCCGCGCGCCCGCGCCAAAGTAGACGACAAAGCGCGCGCCGGAGAGCTTGGCCGCGCGTTCAAAATCGAGAATGCCGAGTTGCTCGCCAAGCTCCCAATGCGGCCTGGGAGCGAAATCGAATTTGGGCTGCTCGCCCCAGCGCTTAACCTCGACGTTCTCTTTCTCGCTTGCGCCTACGGGGACATCGGACAGCGGAATGTTGGGGATGCGGGCGAGAATCGCGCGCATCTTCGACTCGGCCTCGGCCGCAGCCGCTTCCAACTCTTCCATCCGAGACTTCAGCGAGCGCGTCTCTTCCATCACCGCCGAGGCATCCCGCTTCGCCTTCTTCAGCCGCGCCACTTCCTCGCTGAGCTTGTTGCGCTGCGCCTTGAGCTGTTCCGCTTCCGTGATGCGCTCGCGGCGGTTCTGATCCAACGCGCGAAAATCTCCCAGCAACTCCACCGGGTCCTGGCCACGGTCGCGAAGCTTCGCCTCAACAAGCTCCAGATTGGAGCGCACAAATGCTAAATCGAGCATAGATATTCAGATTACTAGAAGAGGGCACAGGTCTCAGGGCTCAGGGCCCAGGGCCCTGACTCTATTGCCTATTGCCTCGCCAATCCTGCGATACTAACAACATGCAGAAGCTCAAACGGTACGCCGCCCTCGTCCTCGTTTGCACGCTCACGCTTCTCACTGTTCCCGCGGCGCGCGCTTCGGCGTATGACGACCACCCCAAGCTGATTGTGATTGTGGTCCTCGATCAGTTTCGCGCCGACTTTCTTGAGCGCTATCGCGCCGACTTCAAGGGCCGCGGGTTCGCTCTGTTTCTCGACCACGGGGCCTGGTTCCCCGACTGCTACTACGATTACGCGAATACGAAGACCGCGCCTGGCCACGCCGCCATCGCCACTGGAGCCTACACGGACGGCAATGGCATCGGCGGCAACTCTTGGTGGGACCTGGCGCGCGATGACAAGCGCCCGGTCACGGCTGTGGAGGATGAGCGCTACTCGCTGGTGGGACTGCCTGCCGGGGAGAAGAACGCTCCAGGGGCCTCGCCGCGCAACCTGCTGGCTTCCACCATCGGCGACCAATTGCGGCTCGCCACCGGCGGCCAGTCGCAGGTTTGGGGAGTTTCGCTGAAAGACCGCGCCGCGATTCTCGCCACGGGAGCAACGGCGAATGGGGCCTTCTGGATCGATCCCGTGTCGGGGCGGTTCATCACGTCAAGCTATTACATGACGCAGCTTCCCGGCTGGGCCGAGAGCTTTGACGACAGTGGACGCATCGCGCAGGCCGAGCAGGAGGCAAACGCCGTCGGGACAAAGGACTTTTTTGAGGACGTGGGTTCCACGACCGCCGCCATCGGGTATGAATTTGATTTTGCCGAGGCGCTCATAACCGGTGAGTCGCTGGGGACGCGCTCCACGCCCGATCTGCTGGTCGTGAGCATCTCGCCGACCGATATTCTCGGCCACCGTGTCGGTCCCGACTCGCCCGAGCAGCACGCCATGATCGATGCCGTGGACGCGAACCTGGACGCTTTCTTCACCTGGCTGGACAAGAACATTCAGGGTGGGCTCGGTAATGTATGGATTGCGCTGACCGCCGACCATGGAGTCGCTCCGCTGCCGTCGACCGCAGCCACGCTGGGGCTGAACGCGGCGCGCATCGACATGAAGAAGCTGACGGATGATGTGAACTACGCCATCAATATGAGGTTCTCGCCGGGCGAGAAGATTCCGTATCTGCTGCCGAATGAGTCGCTGCCTTATCTTGAGCTGAATCCGCCGTCGTTCACTCGCGCGGGAATCAATGAGCCGGAGGCCGAGGCCGCCGTGCAGAATGCGCTGCCCGCGGCGTTTGCCGATCTGGCCAAGGAGGCCGGCAAGCATGCGAAGCCAACTCCGCCACAGTCGTCGCAGCCCAACCAGACGATCCAGCCTGAGCGGAACCCGACGACTCCGCCGAACCAGACGCTGCCTGTAAACCCCACGCCGAAGCCGGAGCAGACGACGCAAGAACCGATTACTCCGGGGAATCAAACGCCGCAGACAAATCCGGCCACGCAGACAACGCAGCCCGCCGCGCCAGCTCCGGCACCCGCTGTTAAAGCGCCGCCGGTCCCGAAGCTCTTTCGCAGCTACACGCGAGTGCAGTTGGCAACGGGGCCGCTGCCGGATACGCAATTCGGGAAGATTCTGGCGCACAGCTACACGCCCAATGGCGGCTGGTACGTGATGGTGATTCCGGACGCTTTCCAGATGGAGGGGCCGGGGCAGTCGGGGACAGACCACTTCACGCCGTACTCTTATGACCGGCACGTGCCGCTCGCGTTTTATGGAGCGCCGTTCGCGCCGGGGATGTATCGGGGGCGTGTGGAGCCGGTGGACATAGCGGCGACCTTCGCCTCGCTGCTGGGTGTGAATCAGCCCTCGGCATCGGTGGGGCAGATTCTTACACAGGCGCTCAAGCCGGAGTCGAAGGTGGTTTATCCAAAGCCGCCGACGGCAAGGCATCGCAGGAGGGTTCGACGGCCCGCTGCGAAGAAGCCTGCACCGAAACCCGCTCCCAAACCAACCGCTGCGGGGAGGAAGCCATGAAGCCGGAGATGCGCGTGCAGTTCGCCGGAATCGAGCTTGAGAACCCCGTGCTGGCGGCCAGCGGAACCTTCGGATATGGGGTCGAGTTCGAGGACATTGTGTCTCTCGAAAAGATTGGCGGCTTCGTGACGAAGGGTATTTCGCGCGAACCGATGGCCGGCAATCAGGCGCCGCGCATCATTGAAACAGCCGCTGGAATGATGAACGCCATCGGGCTCCAGAACATCGGAGTCGAGGCGTTTCTTGAGAAGAAGCTGCCCGCGCTGCGCAAGTATCCGAAGTGCGCCGTGATTGTGAATGTCTTCGGCTATCACGTCAGGGACTACATTGATGTGATTGAACGGCTCAATGAGGCGGAAGGGATCGCGGCTTATGAACTGAATGCCTCGTGCCCCAACACCGACCACGGCGGCATGACCTTCGGCACCGATCCGATTGCGCTGGATGAGCTGGTGGCGCGCGCGAAGAAAGCCTCCGCGAGGCCTCTGATCGTGAAGCTTTCGCCGAACGTGACCTCAATTCCTGCAATGGCTAAATGCGCGGAGTCCGCCGGGGCCGACGCACTTTCGCTGGTCAACACCTTCGTCGCGCTTTCGATAGATGTGGAGACGCGGCGGCCGCGCATCGCGAATGTGACCGCCGGACTTTCCGGCCCGGCGATCAAGCCCATTGCCGTGAGGATGGTGTGGGAGGCCGCGCGCGCGGTCGGGATTCCCGTCATCGGATTGGGCGGCATTACCACTCCCGAAGACGCGGTGGAATTTCTGCTGGCCGGAGCAACAGCCGTCCAGGTGGGCACGGTGAGCTTTGCCGATCCGCGCGCGGTGGAGCGCATTGCAAAGGGACTGGAAGCCTGGTGCCAGCGGCACCATGTGGATCGCGTCGCGGAGTTGATCGGGACGCTGGATGTAGCAAAGCCCGAAAAATAAGCGGCCCTCTCCGGTATCATGCCGCCATGCCTCAAACCACCTGCTGCATTGTCGGCGGAGGTCCTGCCGGAATCATGACCGGCTATTTGCTGGCCCGCTCCGGCGTGCGCGTCACGGTTCTGGAAAAACACAAGGACTTCTTTCGCGATTTTCGCGGAGACACGGTGCATCCCTCGACGCTCCAAATTTTCGGCGAACTCGGTCTGCTGGAGGATTTTCTGAAGATCCCGCATCAGGAGATGGCCTCGGTTGGCGGGCGCTTTGGGGAGTACTCCTTCATGGTCGGGGATTTTCGCCACCTGCCGACGCGGTGCAAGTTCATCGCGTTGATGCCGCAATGGGACCTGCTGAATTTTCTTGCCGAGCGGGGCAGGCAATTTTCCGGTTTCGACCTGCGCATGGAGTACGAAGCGACGGGCCTGCTCACTGAGGATGGCCGGGTCATTGGAGTTGAGGCCAAAACGCCTTTTGGCCCGGTCCAGATCACTGCTGATCTCGTGATCGGCTGCGATGGCCGGCATTCCGTTATCCGGCGGGCCGCCGGGCTGCGGGTCATGGAGTTGGGCGTTCCGATTGATGTGCTCTGGTTTCGCATCAGCCGCAAGTTGAGCGATCCGGAAACGGTGCTGGGCAACGTGAATTACGGTAAGGCGCTGGTTCTCATCAATCGCGGTGATTACTTTCAGTCCGGACTGATTATTCGCAAGGGCTCGTTCGACGAGCTTCGGCAAAACGGTCTGGAAAATTTCCAGCGAGACATCGCCCGTATTGCGCCATTCCTCGCGGACCGCGTTTGCGAGCTAAAAGAGTGGGACCAGATCAAGCTGCTCACGGTCCAGATCAACCGGCTGGAACGGTGGCACCAGCCGGGGCTGCTCTGCATTGGCGATGCGGCCCATGCCATGTCGCCCGCCGGAGGCGTGGGCATCAACCTGGCCGTGCAGGACGGGGTTGCCGCCGCCAACCTGCTGGCGCGTCCGCTGCGCGAGGGAACAGTGACCGAGGAGCTGCTGGCGCGGGTGCAGGAACGGCGGGAGTTTCCGGC
>DASTXK010000306.1:0-4282 GCA_035765555.1 Acidobacteriaceae bacterium | reverse complement strand
AACCCGCGCGCGCGGGAAGACCTGCACGTCGATGGACTCGACCCTGGCCAGCAGGCTGGGAATGTCCTCGCCGGGCTGCGCCGTAATTTGAATGCGGCGGCTGTCTTCGGCATGGGCCGCGTCGCGTCCCAGCGTCTTGTTGATCGACGAGGCCACCAGTTCCGCCGTCCGAAAATCAGGATCGTTCAGCAGCAGCGAAAGCTTGCGCATGTGGTCCAGATCAAGCGGCACGGCGCGCTCGACAATGGCGCCAGAGGGAATGCGCCCCGTCGTCGGATGGTTCACGGTCTTGCTGTTGCCGTTGGCCTGCACCGAGTAGCCTCCAAGCACGACCGGCCCCTGCGCCTGAGCGTAAATCTGACCGTCGGGGCCGTAAAGCGGAGTCATCAGCAGCAGGCCGCCTTCAATGCTGCGCGCGTCTCCGGCCGAGGAGACGATGACGTCAATCTTGTTGCCGGGCTGCGCGAAGGGAGGCAGCGTGGCGGCAATGAAAACGGCGGCCATGTTCCGCACCTGCAAGGATGAGGTCGCCTGCCCCCGCGGCAGGTTCACACCCATGCGCTCCAGCGTCGAAACCAGCGTCTGGTAGGGAAAGACCGTCTGTTGGCTGTCGCCGGTGCCGTGCAGCCCGACAACGATTCCGTAGCCAATAAGCTGGTTGTCGCGAATGCCTTCCACGGTCGCCACGTCCTTGATGCGGGCAAGCTGCGCGGACGCCGCTGTGTCGGCGCGCAGCGGCAGACCGGCCGCAATCGCGACGAGGCAGACAAGGCTGGAGGCAAACCGGAGAACAGAAACCATTTAGAACACCAGCCATTTCTCAATAAAGCGGACGACCGCGTTCGGGCGGTGCGTGTAGTCGTTGATGATTCCCTTGCCGACAACTTCCAGTTCAAGGTTGGCGATGTCGGTGGAAAGCACCTGGTTTCTGGCGTTGATGTCGGCGGGCCGCACCAGACCGCGCAGCCGGATCAGCTCCGTCTGCTGGTTGAACGAAACCTGGCGCACGGCCTGAATCACCAGCATGCCGTTGGGAAGAACAGCTTCCACTTCGCCACCCAAAGTGGTGGTGAGGCTGGAGTCGGTGACGCTCTGGCCTTGCGCATTCAGACCATCACTGGACGCTTGGTTCAAAAGACGGTTGAGCGCGTTGCCGGCGCTGATTTTGCCGAGCAGCGCCGAGACTTGCGAGTTGGCATTCGAGGAGCGCGAGTTCTTCACGGTTCCATCAGTCGAGGCCGAAAGGGACTCGACCACCACCACGGAAATTGGGTCGTTCTCGTGCGTGGCTTTCACGTCCGTGTTCAGCCGTGTAAGCTGGCCGTCATCAATCCAGATGGAGCCGGGCGTGCGCGCCTCGGCCGCGCTCTCCGCCCGCACCCTCGCGATGTAGGCATTCAGCGCCGCATCGGGCGGGCTGGAATCACGCGCGGGAGTCTTCTTCTTGGCCTCGACGGGCGCGGCGAACAGCATGAGCGCCAGCAGCGCAACCACAGGCGCGGCGTAGTGTTTCATGGCTTCCCCCAGACCGGCTTGGCCACCGCCGCCAATTCGACCGAATGCGGCCCGCGCACAACTCCTTGAAGGAATCGGCCGCTGGCATTGATACGCACGCGGATGGGTTGCCCGACGCGGCCCGGCTCCATTGCGGTGCCGGAAAGCAGAATCTGAGCGGGAGCGTTTGGCGCGCTGGAGACTTCAACAGGCGCTCCGGGCCGGATAACAACCGGCGCAGGCTGAGAATTCGTGACGGGCTGTAGGGACTTCGGTTCCCGTTCAGCGGTAGCGGCGTTTGCAGCGCGAGTGAGATGCGACCCCTCCGGAGCAAGCTTCATGCGAGCCGGTGCGCCGAGATGATCGCAGTCCACCAGCACTTCCCAATCGCGCTTCAGCGAAGCGTCATAAACATAGTGATCGACCCTCCAGCGCGGCTGTACCGTTTTATCGCCGGACGGCGTGCCGCATACCGAGGCATGCGCCGAAGCCGCTGCGAGCGCGAAGATCAGAAACATCCAGACATGCCTGCGCATCGCTACTTCACCATGTTGTTGACTTCGCTGTACATCTCATTGGCCGCGGTAATGACCTTGGAATTGCTTTCATAGGCCCGCTGTGCCAGCACCATCTGCACGAAGGCCCCAACCACGTCCACGTTGGAGTTTTCGAGATACCCCTGCTGCAACATTCCCAGCCCCTCCGGCCCGCCCGGATTGCCGAGCACGGCGTCTCCGGAAGAAAACGTGGCGGAATAGAGGTTCGACCCGATGCTGTCGAGTCCACCGGGATTGGCGAAGGTGGCAAGCTGAATTTGGCCAAGCTGTTGCGGGTTCTGCTGACCGGGTATGGTCGCGTTCACCATGCCGTATTGAGTAATGGTGACGCCAGTGGCGTTGGGGGGAATGGTGATGGCGGGAATCAACTGGTCGCCCTGCGTGTCCACCATCGTGCCTTCGCTATTGCGGTAGAAATTTCCCGCGCGCGTGTAGGCGATGGTGCCGTCCGGCCGCTGCACCTGGAAGAACCCCGCACCCTGAATGGCAAGATCCGTGGGATTGTCGGTCTTGTTCATGTCGCCCTGCGTCATGATGATTTCGCTGGCCGAGGACTTGGTGCCGAGACCGATCTGCAAGCCCGCCCCGACCGTCTGGTTGCTCTCCGCCGCGCCCGGCGTCACCAGGTTCTGATAGATCATGTCCTGAAACTGCAACACCCGCTGGCGAAAGCCAACGGTGGAGGAGTTGGCCAGGTTGTTGGCAATGGTGTCGAGGTTCAACTGCTGCGCGCTCATGCCGCTGGCGGCCGTGTAGAGAGCTCGGATCATGTGTTTCTCCTTAAAATTTGGCCCGGGGGATTTCATTTAAACCCTGGGCAACTGCTCGCTGGCGGTTTTGTCGAGATCGTTATCAAAGAGCACCAGCGCCTTCTGCATCATCTCCGCCTGACGCTGGGCAAGAATCAGGTCCATCGTGCCCTGAATCACGTTCTGGTTCGAGCCTTCGAGCGCCCCCTGTTGAATGGTCGCGCCGGTCGCGGGCAGTGGCTTCGCTCCGTTGACGGGAGCGAAACGATTGGCCCCTTCCGGCGTAATGGATGTGGCGGACGCAAAGGTAAAGATGCCCAGATTGCCGGCCACCGCTCCGTTCACCGAAATGGCCCCGTTCGCCCCAATCGTGATGGCCCCGGCGGGAATGAGGATGGGCCTGTTTTTCGTATCAAGCACCGGTTCCCCCTGAGAGGTGATGAGGGCCCCGTTGGCCGAGCGCTGAAAGCTGCCGTCGCGCGTGTAACGAACGCCATTTTTTGCCTTGATAGCGAAGAAGCCCTGGCCCTCGATGGCCACGTCCAGAGGATTGCCCGTGTGGGTCAGCACGCCCTGACCAAGATCAAGCTGGTTGCCGCCCAGCACGCCAAAGTTGTTTACTGTGCTGTCAAGCTGGTCGCCCAAGGCGCCGGGACCCATCAGGGCCGAGCGAAAATACTCGCGCTCGGCGCGGAAGCCCTGCGTTCCCGCATTGGCCAGATTGCTCGCCGCCGCGTCCAGCGCCTCGGAACGCGCCAGCCAGCCGGAAAACGCCGCATAAAATCCGCTGCCCATGGGCTGTGTCCTTTCGCTGGTAGAAATAGCAGGCGGCTGGCCAGAGTGGGCAGAGAAGTATTAAGGACGCTTAATTGTTCCCGGTGAAACGCTGTGCCGAGGAAGTGCGGCCGCCTCAGGAGAAGCGGACCACCGACCCAATCACGTCTTCTTCCTGACCGGCGGCGCTCCACATCCGCAGCCAGAAGAGGTCGCGGACCCGCGCCATGCGCGACTCCATCGGTCTTTGCTTCTCTATGTTCTTTGCAAAGGCCTCGGCGAGCAGGGAAAGACTCCCGGCCTCGATGACCCGCGCCCTGGCGAAACGGCCCTGGCGGTGCCGCTCCTGAGCGGCGCGAAATTCCGATGCCGGCAAAAGTCCGCTCTCGATCCGCAGCCCGGTGACACGCTCGATGGCCAGCGTAAGGCTGTGATCGATGCGGTCTTCAAACGCCAGACAAAGAATCCCCGAAGCGGCGCGCCGCAGGGGCACAAAGCCGAAGCTCTCGGACAGAAGCCTCGGCACGACCGTGACCGGCGGGCCGCCGCCATGCTTCTCCAGAGAAAATACCGGACAACTCCATTGCAGCCCGAGAGCGTGCGCCAGATGCATCTCATCGAGGCCGCGGTTCGCCACCAGCCACTCGCCCAACCTCATGCCGCAGCCGTTGCGCTGCGCTTCCAGCGCATCTTGCAGATGCTCATGCT
>DASTXK010000305.1:0-16699 GCA_035765555.1 Acidobacteriaceae bacterium | reverse complement strand
CCATCACCATATGCGAAAAGGCGCGCCCGATCTCCTCCGCGTGGATCTCCACATTGTGCGCGCTCTGCTTCCGCACCCGCTGCTTATAGCTTTCCATCGAAACCGGAGCCGGCCCCGAATATTGGTTCAGTGCCAGCAGTTCCAGCGCTCGCGATCGTCCCTGCGTGGTAATTGCGATGGTCGGCACATTGCCCACCAGTCCCGTGACCGAACACAACTGCTCGGCGCGCAGGCGGTCAAACAGCTCCTCCACCACTTCAAGGCTCAATTTGGTATGCCGCGCCATTTCAAACAGCGACATCGGCCCGGAAAGATAAAGCACCTTAACGGCCAGCGCCTCAAGGTTCGCCTTCTTGATTCCCGTCTCGGCGACCGTTCGCGGCTCCGGCGGAGGCCCCGCCACAATCTTGATCTGCGGCAACACGGATGGAGCGGTTGGAGTATTGAGCATTTTTTCCCTCATGCGGATAACGTCCCGCCACACAATCCCGGACATATCGCCGCAATGAATGGGGCAGGCAAAAACGTATGCGGTCCCGCAAAAGAAGGCCGCAATCCGATTTATAGCCTACAGTGCCGCACATTAGGAACAAAATAAATTCTTTAGCGCCCCCCCGGGAAGCCGGATAGTCATCCGAAAAAAATGGCCGGGAGCATCAGCCTCCCGGCCAGTTTGTCCGCAAAAGTTTCCGTCAGGCCGCCTTGGCCCGCGGGGGCAAATTCGCGCCTACCGGAGTTGAATCGTGTGGCGACATCTTCTCCGTCCCCGGCTGCGGCTTGTACGGCTTGATCGTCAGCCCTTCGCCGCCTTCTCGCTTTGAGTTCACAATATGTAGTCCGCTGCCCTCGTTCCACGGTCCCACATAATCTTTGCCAAGGTCGCCCTCGCCCGTGGACGCATTGAAATACTCATCCACCAGCGCCGGCGTCGGAGCAATCGTTCCAATCGAGTAGGCCGGCTTCTCCATGCTTTCCAGCGCCGCCGCGAACGACCGCATGTGCGTGATCTCGCGCGTCATCAAAAATTGCAGCGCCTCTTGCGTGCCCACGTCTTCCGTAAAGTTGATCAGCCTGTCATAGACGATCTTCGCCCGCGCCTCGGCTGCAATATTGCTCCGCAAATCCACAGCCAGATCGCCCGTCACCTTCAGGTAATCCGCGGTCCACGCGGTCCCCACTGAGTTGCAAAGGCTCACGCCGCCGCCGCCGGCGATTGTGACCAGCGGATCGGCTTCCGCCGCCGCCCGGTCCGTCTTCACCGGCTTCATGTGCATCCGGATCAGCGCTCCTACTACTTCCAGATGACTCAGCTCTTCCGTCCCTATATCCATCAGCAGGTCCCTGCGAGCTGCGTCCTCGCAGTTCCAGCCCTGAATGGAGTACTGCATTGCTGCGGCGAGTTCCCCGTTTGCACCGCCGAACTGCTCCAGCAGCATCCTGCCGAAAGCAGGATCGGGAGTGCCGACATTGACGGTGTACATCAGCTTTTTCACATGGTGATACATATTTTTTTGAACCTCATTGATCTGCAGGAACTCGATGCGGAGCCGCGGGCCTGCGAACCGCGCTCCGTTGCCGAAAAAGACCGTTCAGCGATGTTCGAGATTTGCCGTGCGGGGGAAGAAAAACAGCCGTTTCGGAGCAGCTTGCGAAGCGGCGGTTTATGAAATTTTGGCTTATACAAAATAAGAAGAAATCTTAGCTTCTAGGAAATAAGACTCGCGCCGCCCCAAACTCAGTTGCTTTTTCTCATCCTGTTTTCGCCGCCTCATCAGCACAGTTGCTTCGCAAGCATCGTTTGCCCACGTGGATGTCTGGTCCGTTGGCCCCTGCCCTTAGCCCCTGTCCCCTTGGCGGTGGCATAAAATAAACCCAGCATGAGACGCATCTACATGGACGCCAACGCCACCACCCCCATGCTTCCCGAGGTGTTTGAGGCCATGCGTCCCTGGCTCACGGAAAACTTCGGAAACGCCTCGTCCGTCCACCAGCATGGCCAACACGCCCGCGCCGCTGTCGAGCGCGCACGCACCAGCGCCGCCCGCCTGCTCAACTGCCGCGAGTCGGAAGTTGTCTTCACCTCAGGAGGCACGGAGAGCGACAACATCGCCGCCTTTGGACTCGTAAAGCCCGGCGATCACATCATCACCACGTCCATCGAGCATCACGCCATGCTCCACGCCGGGGAGAAGCTCGCCCAGCGCGGTTTTGAGGTCACGTTCCTCCCCGTCTCCGCCGGCTGCCGGATCGATCCCGACGAGGTCCGCCGCGCTCTGCGTCCCAACACCTCCTTCATCAGCGTCATGATGGCCAACAACGAGACCGGAGTCATCCAGCCGCTCGAGGAAATCGGGCGCATCGCCCATGAAGCCGACGTCTGGTTCCACACCGACGCCGTGCAGGCCACCGGCAAAATTCCCATCGACGTGCAGGCGATAGGCTGCGACCTGCTCAGCATCTCCGGACACAAGTTTCATGCCCCGCAGGGGACGGGCGTTCTCTACGTCCGCCGCGGCACCCAAATCGAGCCGCTCTTCTTCGGCGGCACACATGAACGCCAGCGCCGCGCCGGGACCGAAAACGTGCCCGGAATCGTCGGCTTGGGCAAGGCCGCCGAAATTGCCGCCGAGTCGGTCACAAACGGCGCTTTGGATCACGTCGCCGCTCTCCGCGACAAACTGGAAAAGGGCGTTCTGGAGCGCGTCGAAGGTTCGGGCGTCAACGGAGCCGGCCAGCCGCGCGTCCCCAACACCACAAACCTTTACTTTAACAATCTTGAGGGAGAGGCTCTTGTCATTGCACTTGACATGAAGGGCCTTGCCGTCTCCGGCGGCTCTGCCTGCGCTTCCGGAGCCAGCGAGCCTTCCCACGTCCTCACCGCCATGGGACTCCGCCCCGAGCGCGCCCGCGCCAGCCTGCGCTTCAGCCTCACTAAGCTCAATACCCAGCAGGACGTGGACGACGCCCTCGAGATCATCCCCGCCGCCGTCAGCCGCCTCCGAGAATTGGCCCCCGTAAACGCCGGAACCCTGGGATAGCCCCACACTTCCACGCTTTCGTGGCACAAAAATGGGTGCCCCACGTCTCGATCTTGAGACGTGGGTTCAAGCCCCGAATGTTCCCCAACAGGTCGCTGAAACCTGTCAAGTAATTATTCTCTAACCAACACAAAACAAAGGGTCTGAATTTGCATTAAATTATGCCCTGATTTGCTATCCTGAACATAAGAGTGAAATTTGGGAAGAAGGGTCGGCTTCACGGTTAGCTGAGAAGTCGATTTTACGGGAAGGGCACGGCTTCAGCCGTGCCATAAAGCACCTAAATGAACGCGGCTTTAGCCGCTGAGGGATGGGTTTCAACGGCGCGGCCACAAGCCGCGCCTTCGCTTTCATTGGCTTGACTGATGTCCTGAGCGGAGTCGTTTGCGTCCAGGCACGGCGATTTTGGCTTGAAATGGGGACAAGCTAAGTCCTTTGTTTGCAGGATCAGATTTCGTAAGTCCTTTATTTGCAGGATCAACTCATTTTTCTTTTGTTCTATTCCGAGGTTCCTAAAGCAAGCTAACTCCTTTGTTTTCTAGATATTATCATTAAGTTTTTTGTTTTCTAGATTTTACAATTTTTAAATCAAAAATATTTTCGGAGAATCCCATTGCCCTCGGCCGGGTGCCCCATTCAAGCCCGCTTTTGGGCTTGAGTGGGGGCGAGCTAAGTCCTTTATTTGCAGGATCAACTCTTTTTCTTTTGTTCTATTCCGAGGTTCCTAAAGCAAGCTAACTCCTTTGTTTTCTAGATTTTATCGATTAAGTCTTTTGTTTTCTAAATTTTACAATTTTTGAATCAAAATATTTTCAGAGAATCCATTGCCTTCGCTTCTGCGCCTGCCCTTGATGCCGTGCCCTCGTCTTCGCGAGTTACTATGAATGGTCGGCTCCAATTCAGCAAAGGGACATCTCGAATGCGCTCAACTCTCCCCCGCCTCACCGGCGCGATTTTTGCCGTTCTGCTTACCGCCGCCGCCTTCGCCCAGCAGACTCCCATTCAGGTCACGGCCAACCTTACCGACGGCCCGCGCAAGCTCTACCACTCCGACACCGAAATTCCCGTAAAGGCCGGCCCACTCGACCTCATCACGCCGGAGTGGATTCCCGGCACGCACCAGCCCTATGGCCCGGCTAAAAACATAGTTGGCGTGAAGTTCACGGCCAACGGCAAGACCCTGCCCTGGCGCCGCGACGACGTGGACCTCTACGAGTTCCACCTTACGATTCCTCCCGGCGTCACCACGCTGCACGCGCATCTCGACTGCATCGTGACAAGCCGCGTTTCGCAGAAGGTCGCCGTGCTCGAATGGGAGCGGCTGATGATCTACCCGGCGCATATTCCGGTGAAGGACATTCCCATTCAGCCCTCGCTGATTGTCCCCGCCGGCTGGGGAGTGGGGACCGCGTTGACGCCTATCAGCGGCGGCTCGTGGCCCGTGCCAGCCGCCGGAACGACTACCAAATTCGCCGCAACCACCGTCGAGCAGCTTGAGGACTCGCCCATCATCGCCGGGCAGTATTTCCACGAGTTCGCGCTCGCCCCGGACATCACTCCAAAGCACTATATCGATGTTGTTTCAGACTTCCCTAAGGACTCAAACCTCAGCCCGCAACTGCTGGAGAAGATTTCCAACCTCGTCCGTGAAGCCAGCGTCGCCTACGGCTCGCATCATTATCATGAGTACCATTTCCTGCTCACGCTCTCTGATGTCGCCGGAGGCGAGGGACTGGAGCACGGCCAATCATCGGACAACGGCGTGCGGGAAAAAGGCTTCGCCACCCCGGCCAGCGAGCTTTCCAACGCCGACCTGCTCTCGCACGAGTTCACGCATTCGTGGAACGGCAAGTACCGCCGCCCCGCGCATCTTTATCAGCCGGACTTCGCCACGCCGCAGTGGGGCCGTCTGCTGTGGGTCTACGAAGGAATGACGCAGTATCTGGGCAATGTTCTGGCCGCGCGCTCGGGGCTTAAATCGCAGGCGCAGTATCGCGACATGCTGGCCTCCTCGGCGGCCAACCTTGAATACAAGCGCGGGCGCGACTGGCGCGACACTGAGGACACGGCCGTCGCGGCCAGCATCATCCGCCACGTCAATCCGCCGTCGTGGAACAACTGGCGGCGCGGCCAGGACTACTATCAGGAAGGCGAGTTGGTCTGGCTCGACGCCGACACGCTCATCCGCCAGAAGACCAACAACAAAAAGTCGCTGACCGATTTCCTCCACATCTTCCTCGCCAAGGGCGGCAACACCGGCCCGCTCATCGTTCCCTACACCTTCGACGAGCTGTGCGCCGACCTGAACCAAGTGCTGCCCTATGACTGGGCCAAATTCTTCCGCGACCGCGTCTACCGCATCGATCCTCACGCCGACCTCGACGGCATCGAGCGCGGCGGGTACAAGCTCGTCTTTACCGACAAGCCCAGCTCCTCCTCGCGGCTGCTCAACCACGCTTCCGGCGGCGGAGACTCCATCGAATGCTGGTATTCGATTGGCCTGCGAGTGAATCGGTCAGGCACCATCTCCGACGTGCTGTGGCATGGCCCGGCGGACAACGCCGGCGTCTCGCCCACGGAGAAAATCATCGCGGTGAACGGCCAGATCTATTCGCCCGGCGCGCTCAAGCAGGCTATTCACGATTCCAAAACCGATAAGGCGCCGATCCACCTGATCCTGCAAGCCGACACCTACATCAAAACTGCCGACATTGACTACCACGGCGGCGAGCGCTATCCCCGTCTCGAGCGCGTGAACGGAACGCCAGATTATCTGGACGACATCACGACTCCGCTGGTGAGGAAGGACGACAGCTCGCCCATCAAATTCGGAAACGAGAACGTCGACCAACAATAGTGGGTGGGTGGCCCACTCAAGCCCGGTTTTGGCTTGAGTGGGGACATGTCTTGCTTTTAAGACACGGGCAAATCAATTTCCCAAAGCCGCCTCTGGCCATCCATCGTGCCACGCCAGCGTGGACAATTGCATCGACGGCCTACCGGTCTTCGCGTCGTAGGCGTGAAACACAATCAGGTCCGGCGCGTCTTTACGCATCAGAATCGATTCGCCTCCGGGCCCCAGCCACTTGGCGTTTGCCGCCAGCAACTGCGTTCCTCCGCCCTTGAGCATCGGAGTTCCCTGCTTATCCACATAGGGGCCGGTGATCGACCGCGAGCGCCCCACCATGGTGCGGTAGGTGCTTTTGGTCCCCCGGCAGCAAAGGTCAAACGACACGAACAAATAGTAGTACTCGCCGTTGTGAACAATAAAAGTCGCTTCAATCGCCTCCCAGTCCGGAGGCAGTCCCGGCTTCGCCGGGGCCGCGTTCGGCGGCTTGGCCCGGCTCGCCAGCGAGTACAGCTTCGTGTCTTTCGTCGAAAGCTTCCCGGTCGCCGCATCCAGAGCGCGAATCTTGATCCCGCTCCAGAAGCTGCCAAAGTCCAGCCAGGCGTGGTGCTGCGCGTCCTCCACATAATTGGGGTCGATGGCGTTAAAGTCGTCCGTCGCCTTCGACTCAAGCACCAGTCCCTCATCCACCCACTTGTACTGCGGACTCTTCGGGTCCAGCGTCTTGTTGGTCGCCAGCGCAATGCCCGACGTGTTTCTCCCAAACAGCGAATACGCATAGTACAGCCGATACACGCCGTGAGAGTAGGAAATGTCCGGAGCCCACAATTCCCGCGTGCCCGCACTCCGCTGCTGGATCCATTTCGGAATCGCATCGAAGACATGGCCGCACATCCGCCAGTGTTCGAGGTCATCTGAACAGCGAATGGGAAGCTCCCCTCCGCCGGGAGCTTTGCCCGTGGCGAAGACGTAGTAGGTGTTCCCTTCCTTCGCCATCGATGGATCATGGGTAAACGCGACGGCGCCTTCGAGCGGCAAAGCACGCGGCTCCTGCGTCCACGCCATCACTGGCAGCAGAAGCGCGACAGCACAGCCGACAAAACAGAGATGGTTCAAACTCGCGACTTTTCTCATCGTCGGCAAAATATCAGGAACGTGAGTACGAGATCAAACCCTGGAAATCAGTCCTCTTCCCGCAGGGTGGGAAGAAATATGCAGAAGGTTGTCCCGCGGTGGGGGCGTCCGGTGCTGGTGCGCATGCGAATCCAGCCCTCGTGCTTCTGAATGATTCCCCGGCTTACCCACAATCCCAGCCCTGTCCCCTTCTCCTCTTTGGTGGTGAAGAATGGCTGGAAGAGTTTACTCACCGAACCCGCCGGGATGCCCAGTCCATTGTCGGCGATGATCACGCTCACTCCTGCGCGATTGCCGTGGGCGGGATCGATGCTGGGCGACACCCGTATCCGGATCGCCGTTGAACCTGCCTCCAATGCGTTGTCGATCAGGTTGGCAAAGACCTGCCGCAGTTCTCCGGAAAATCCGAATATTTTGGCGGAAGTCCGGTACTCCACCGCGACATCGATTCCCTTTGCTTCGGCCTTTCGAGAGAACAGCGTCACGGCGGCGTTAATCGGCTGCGCAATGTCCATGGGTCCGGACGTCTTGCCATTGCGGTAAAACTCCAGCGTCTGCTTTGCAATATGCGAAACGCGGTCCAGTTCCGTGCCCATGGCGCGCAACATCTCTCGCGCCGCCGGCGGCAGGTCTTCCCGCTCCAGCAGATAGCAGAGGTTCACGATGGCTTCCAGCGGATTATTGATTTCGTGCGCGATGGTCGCCGCCATGCGCCCCGCGGCGGAGAACTTTTCTGACTTGCGCAGCGCCGCCTCGGATTGCTTCTGCCGCTCAGCCGCCATTTTTCGGTCCAGCAGGTCGGCGGCTTGCCGCGCCAGAATGTCCAGCGTGCGAAATTCGCGCTCCGAAGGCTCGTGCGGCTCACTCCAGTGGGTCGAAATCATGCCCAGCAATTGACCGCTGCGCGAAATCAACGGCGTCGTCTGCACGGCCCGAATGCCCGTGGCGCGATATGTCTCCAGGTCGGCGGTTCCGGCCATCCACTCACACTTGTCGACATCCGCCACCACAGTCCTTATGCGGGTGCGAAGGGCGACCCCGCAGGTGCTTTCCGAGCCCAGGCGCACCCATTCCCAGAATTTTGAGGCCTCTGAATTGAACCCTCGATGGGCCAGCAGAAGTAGTTCGCCACCAGCGCCCCGCTCCGGATACAGCATCTGTATGCTGCCAAAATCCGAACGCATGATCGCCACGGCCGCATCAAGTATCTTTTTGTAAAGGCCCTCTGCGTTCTCCTCATGTGCAATTTCCAAGCTTACGCTCTGCAACTGGCGCATGTCGGCCAACTCGGCTTCCAGCCGCCGTTCGCTTTCGCGCGCTGTTTGAATGGCTCGGTCGCGCTCAAGGGCGATTCCGGCCACATGCGCGCCAAACTCTCCCAGGCTGCGCTCCCATTCATCCGGCTCGTGCGGCTCGGTAAAGCACATGAAAAAAGACCCGATGGCTCTCCCCCCCGAGTCGAATACCGGGGTGGACAACGCCGCCATCACGCCATGCGCCAGGCACAGATCGCGCCACGACTTGGACCACCGGACATCCTTCTCGACATCCGGACAGACCACGGGCCTGCCTTCAAATATCGCGGTGCAGCATGTGCCAATAGCAAGATCGTTGATCGGCACGCCCACGATGCCTTCGCTCATCGCAACCGGAAGCTCAGACGAGATTGTCCGTTCAAATTTTTCCCGGGCCGCATCCGCGATCAACACCGCGGCGCTCGTCTGCGGCCAAAGCCGCTTCACCGACGCCGTAAGCGCGGTCAGACATTCCTCCAGTGGACGGCCCGTCGCAATCAGTTCCAGCAGCCGCTTCTGCTCAAGCAGCAGGTTCTCCGCCCGGCTGCGCTCGGTCACGTCACGGGTCAGAGCCAGATGCACGACCTGCCCATCCGGCATTTTGAGCGGCGCGGCGCGGGTTTCCAAGTGGCGTCGTACCCCCTGCAGTCCCACAACATCGAATTGCAGTGAACCTTTCCAGCCTCCACAGACACGTTCGTTGAACTTCCGGTACTCTTCTCGATACTCCGGAGCAATCACGTCGTAAACATTCTGGCCGACAACCTGGTCCTCGGAGGCGGCTCCGATAATCTCCAGACCCGGCGGATTCATTTGCAGCAATGTGCCGTCCGCCATGAGCAATTTCACGCATTCGGGCGTAGTTTCCACAATCGTTCGGAAGCGCTGTTCGCTTTCGCGCAGCGCCTGCTCGGACTTCTTCCGCTCGGTAATATCGCGGGTGCTGCAGCCTACCGCTTCCACCTCTCCCGTTGGGGAGATAACGGGGAAGAAGATGTATTCATACTCGCGGCGGTCATCGCCCCGGGTAAATGTAAGTTCGCCTCTGAGCGATTTTCGGGTGGCGATGACCTCGTCAATTTCGCGCTCGCGCGTGGCTGCATGCGCCGGATCAAAGCCGAGTTCAAGGCGGGTCTTTCCAATGACCTCGTCCCACGTCCGGCCCAGCATCGTCAGCATTGCGCCGTTTGCGTACGTGAAGCGATGATTCAGGTCGCAAATATAGCCCAGGTCGGGAGTATTGGCCAGCACCGCCTCATAAATCTGCCGCCAGTGCGCCGCCTCCACCGAAAGCAGATTTGCCCGTTCTGCTTCATCAGCCAATTCATGCTTCAATCGCGCATTTTCAGTAATGCTGTCCAGCAGCCGCTCGACTTCCGCCGCCGCGTCATATCTTTTCGGATCAAAAACCTCCGGCGGAACATAATGCGGGTTCTCGCAAATCACGTCGCCGTGGACCACAAACGGATGCGTGTGAATCACGTGCAGCAGCGTCTCAGGCTGAAAGAGCCGCCGGTTGTACTGGCAGATTGCCACAATATTGTGGTGCGGGAAAAATTCATTCAGGCGGCACTCATATTCGATGAGCGGACCAAGATGCGTTGGGGGCCGCAGCGCCCAGGTGGCCTCGCCTGCGATCCGGAACGCCATATATCCTTGGGCTTCGGCAGCCTCGATTGCCTTCCTAAGAGAGGTAATCATCCGGTCCGGATCAAAATCGCCGTTCTTCAGATAGGACTCGCTCGGGTCAAGGATGGTCAGTGCGCCGGAAGCAAAGGCGGCATCCGTGTCCACCCCCTCTTCTTTCAGCGCGCCCGTAATGATCTCCTGCGTGTTTTCATCCGCAATGTAGAAGCACTTCTCGCGACGCTCCAGCCCATTTTTAAGAAATGGAATGACGGCGGCAAGCTTCTCCTCGCGAGTGTCATAAATCAGTGCGGCGTGTTCGTGCGCAACGCGGGTTTCTATTGTCCGGCGAACCGGGGAAACCTGCGACACCGGCGCGGACGGTGTCTTTTTCGCAACGTCGATGCGAGGAATGGGCGCGAGTGAGGCCATGAAAAAATGCCTTGGAGGAGTCTACCGCTATCGGATGAAGCTTTACCAGCCCCGCTGGCATGTTTCCGCGCGAATAGTTCCCTTTATTTTGCGTTCGTGGATCCGGCAAGCTGGAAGTTCTCTCGTACGATGCCGCATTGCACCGGATGTTTGCCGCCCTTTTTCAATTTTTTCTCAGATTGAGCAAGACCCGTCACGCCAGTGATTTGAGTCACTGCCGGCGTGTCCGGAACGAGGATACTACATAATAGGTCACACTTACGAGAGACGAAGGAATCATTCTGATTCGTAACATCAACACAACAATTGAAAGGAGCTATTCATAATGGACCATCCACTGTATCCAGCCGCGTCGAAGGAAATCGCACACAAACGCGAGGAACTCGCTCCGGAAATCCTCAATGCCTTTCGCGCCTTCAGCAAGCAGGTCTTCGCCGAAGGCGCTTTGCCTCCCAAGACCAAGGAACTGATTGCCGTGGCGGTCGCCCATGTCACGCAGTGCGCGTATTGCATCCGCAGCCACACCACCCGCGCTAAACTGAAGGGCGCAACAGAACAGGAGATTATGGAAGCCATCTGGGTGGCCGCTGAGATGCGCGCCGGTGGGGCCATTTCACACTCCGCAATTGCCATTGACTCCATGACCGAAGGCGCGGACAAAGCCTGATCGCCCAAGGCGGCCCATACCGGATCCGCCTTGGGCGTACAGGAAGGAGCATCCTTGCAAAACAACAAGGCGAACGGCATAGGCTTTGAACATGTCGCGGTATTGCTTGGACGAGTCAGGCTCGCATGGCTGCTCCGCCGCTTCCCTCCACGGCTCATCTGGGCGCTTTACGTTTTCATCAATGGCTTCATCACCATCGGCCTGCTGGCCCTCGTTGCGGTGGCCACCGATAGTCCATTCGTCTTTCCCTCACTTGGACCCACCGCCTATCTGCTCTTCATTTCTCCGCTCGGCGAGAGTTCCAGCCCGAGAAACACCATCATCGGCCACGCCATCGGCCTCATTTGCGGATATGGCGCGTACATTGTCAGCGGCGCCGCAGCGATGCCCTTTGGGGTCCACGCCGGAGTATATGGGCCAAGAATTCTTTCCGCCGCGCTCTCGCTCTCTGCCACAGGCGCCTTTATGGTCTTGCTCAAGGCCGGCCATCCCCCGGCGGGCGCAACCACCCTCATCGTCTCGCTCGGCATCATCGCCAAGCCGAAAGAGCTGGTCATTATCGAAGTTGCGGTGTTTCTCCTGGTCGCGCAGGCATTGGTCATCAACCGGCTGGCTGGATTGAAGTACCCCATCTGGAGATACAACGAGACGACCAGGGCGTGATGCTTTCGCAATGATAAAATTCGCCCCATGAAGCTCCGCATCCGTGGCGATTCGCTGCGATTTCGCTTGACTCAGACCGAAGCATCCCAACTGGCGAGAAGAACCAAAGTGAGCGAATCGGTCCATTTCTCCTCATCGCCCAACGATGTCCTCACTTACTCGCTTGAAGCCTCTGATCTTGTCATCGGGATATCCGCACTTATTCAGAGCGGAGAAATTCTCGTCAGGCTCCCCGAATCCCTGGTTCAGCCGTGGTTCAGCACCGATCAGGTGGGAATCGAACATGACCAACCCATCGGCTCCGGACGGACGCTTCGCATTCTGATTGAGAAAGACTTTCAGTGTCTAGAGGCGCGTCCGGAAGAAGATCAGGCCGACAATTTCCCTCATCCGTGACGCCATAAGCAGTCAACGTTTACCCAAAGCCCACGGCGGTTCGCCGTCGTCTCCCAGCCGCTCCATCTCCTGCTGGTCTTTGCTGGTGTCCATGGATTTCCAAAACCCATGGTGCTGGTAGGTGTAGAGTTGGCCGCGCGAGGCCAATTCCGGCAGCACGCCGGACTCGAGGTTCGCGCCTTTCCACTCTCCCATGCCGGCTTTCTCGAAGACGAAAAATCCGGCGTTGATCCATTGGTCAGGAATGACCGGCTTCTCATTGAAGCTCCGGACGCGCCCGTCGGGGTCGAATTGCAGCGTCCCATACTGCGACCGCAGCGGGACCGCCGTCACGGTCGCCAGTCCGCCTCGCTCTTCATGAAACCGGAGCAGCGCGTTCAGGTCCACGTCTCCTAGCCCATCCCCATACGTCGCGAAGAAGCGCTCGCCCAAGTGGTCGGCGCAGGCGCGAATGCGGTCGGCGGTGTCGGTTTCAACTCCGGTGTCCAGAATCTCCACATCCCACTCGGGAAAGCGGCCCTCGAAGTAGTCCAGCAGCATCTCCTTGCGGTGCCCGGCGGCCAGCACGAACCGCCGAAAGCCCTGCCGCGCGTAGATCCGCATCAGGTGGACAAGGATCGGACGCCCGTTCACCGGCATCATCGGCTTGGGAAAGTACTCCGAAAATGGATAAATCCGCGAGCCTTTGCCTCCGCACAGAATTACCGTCCGTATGTCATCCGTTGATGCCACCCTAGATTCCCTGTCCCATTTCGCGCCAGAAGTGGTTTAATACTTTACAAATACTCTCATATTGACCTTACGGAGTCCTCCCCTTGGCAAGCTTCTGGAAAGGTAAAACCGTATTTGTGACCGGAGCCACCGGCCTCATGGGCAGTTGGCTGGTCAAAGCCCTGCTGCATGAGGACGCGGAGGTGGTCGGCCTCGTCCGCGACCAGTCCCCCAAATCCTTGCTGGCACAGGAAAAGCTGCTGCAGCGCATCGCGGTGGTCAACGGCGATCTTGAATCGCTGCCCACTATGCGCCGCGCCATCGCCGAATATCAGCCGCACACCGTCTTTCATCTTGCAGCGCAGCCGCTGGTGCAGGTCGCCAAGCTCGACCCCGTGGGGACTCTGCGCGCCAACGTCGCCGGCACCTGGAACCTGCTGGAAGCCTGCCGCCTTGCGGGCAAGTCCAACGTCGTGGTCGCCTCATCGGACAAGGCATACGGCGCGAACCAGAACCTGCCCTATCGCGAGACCTTTCCGCTTCAGGGACGCTATCCCTACGACGTATCCAAATCCTGCGCCGACCTCATCACCCAGATGTACTCCGCCACTTACGGCGTCAGGACCGCGATTGCGCGCTGCGGAAACCTCTTCGGCGGCGGCGACCTCAACTTCAGCCGCACCATCCCCGGCGTGATTCAGGCAACGCTGGCCGGCGAGCGGTTCGTCATACGCAGCGATGGCAAGTTCGTTCGGGATTTTCTCTACGTCAAAGATGCCGCGGATGCTTATCTCACGCTCGGCGAACGTCTGGCTCAGGACGAAACCCTTTCCGGCGAGGCCTTCAACTTCAGCATCGGGCAGCGCTTCACCGTGCTGGACATCGTCAACATGGTGCTGAAGCTCATGGCCCGGACCGACCTCGAACCAGTGATCCAGAACAACGCCAGCTCCGAAATTCGGGAGCAGTATCTCGACACCTCGAAGGCCCGCGAGCAACTGGGCTGGAAATCAAAATACGGCATGGAAGACGCGCTGCGCGAAACCATCAACTGGTATCAGCCGCAGTTGGAAGAAGAATTTTAGAAGCGTCGATACCGCAAGCCGGACCGGGTGGCCCACACCGGGGTCCTCACGAACAGGTCTTCGTTCGTGGGGTGGGCTCAAGCCCTCTCTGGCTTGAGTGGGGGACAAAACCGCTGGCGGGTGTCCCACACATCGGGTGCCCCATTCATGCGCGTTTTTTGCGCATGAGTGGGAACGGGATTAACCCCCTTCATATCCACGCCCCGCCATTTCTTGCATCCTACTCTGCTGCTTCTGTATCCAATTGAAGAATCAAGACCTTCAGTTCAGGAATCGCTGACCCGATTTCCCCTGAGAACCTCCTCTTCTTTACTTTTTTGAAACGTCAGGCGCATGGCAGAAGATCACGGTCAAGAGCCCCAGACAGGCGGCGTAAATCCATGGCTTATCGCTGTTTCGGTCATGCTCGCCACCTTCATGGAGGTGCTCGACACCGCCATCGCCACCGTGGCCCTGCCCTATATCGCAGGGTCGCTCTCCGCCTCCACTGACGAGGCCACCTGGGTTCTCACCAGCTATCTGGTCGCCAACGCCGTCATCCTGCCCGCCAGCAATTGGTTCTCGCTTAAGTTCGGACGCAAGCGCTTCCTCATCACCTGCATCATCATCTTCACCATCTCATCCTTTTTCTGTGGGGCCGCGCCATCGCTCGGATTCATTCTCGTCGCGCGTGTCATCCAGGGCGCGGGCGGCGGAGCGCTTCAGCCCATCTCGCAGGCCATTCTGTTAGAAAGCTTCCCTCCTCGCAAACGCGGCATGGCCATGGCCGTCTTTGCCTTTGGAGTCGTCGTCGCGCCCATCATCGGCCCCACCCTCGGCGGATGGCTCACCGATACCTATAGCTGGCGCTACGCTTTCTACATCAACATCCCCGTGGGAATCCTGGCCGTTTACATGGTCAGCCGCTTCGTCCACGACCCGTCCTACATCAAGCACGCCAAGGTCAGGAAGTTCGACGGCATAGGCTTCGGCCTGCTGGCTGTCTGGATCGGCTGCCTCCAGATGATTCTCGACAAGGGCCAGGAAGATGACTGGTTTGGGGCCGACTGGATCCGCTGGGCCACCGCCATCCTCGTCATCGCCTTCATCTGGTTCGTTGTTCACGAGTGGCGCAAGCGCCGCCACGCGCTGGTCGATCTGCACACCCTCAAAGACCGAAACTTCGCCGTGGGCTGTCTGCTCATCTTTTTCTTCGGAGTGTCCATCTACTCCACCATCACGCTGCTGCCGCTCTTTTATCAGGAGCTGCTCGGCTACACCGCCTTCAATGCCGGGGTCATTGTCGGTCCACGAGGATTCGGCGCCATTATCGCCATGCCCATCATCGGCTATCTAACCAACAAGTGGGACGCGCGATACCTGCTCACCTTCGGCTTCATCGTCTTCGGATTAATGTCGCTGACCTTCGGCGACGTGAACCTCAGCATCAGCCCGTGGACCCTCTTCTGGCCGATTGTCATCACCGGGTTCGCGCTCAGCTTCGTCTTCGTGCCCATCACCACGCAGTGCTACGCCACCCTGCGCAATGAGGAAATAGGAAACGCCAGCGGCATCTTCAACCTGGTGCGCAACATCGGCGGGTCTATCGGAATCTCCGTCGCCGAAACGCTGCTCACCCGCCGCAGCGCGCTCCACCAGAACGAAATTGTGGGGTCGCTCCCCAACACCGGCTACTGGCTCCAGCAGCAGCTTGCCAATCTGGGGCACTTCTTCGCGCAACACTTCGGAGCGGCCAACGGAGCGGCCGCCGGACAGGCCGCGATTTATCGCCAGGTGCTCACCCAGGCCCGCCTGCTCGCCTTCGTCGATGTCTTCCGATGGATCGCCCTGCTCTGCTTCGCCTGCGTGGCCATCGTTTGGCTCTTCAAAAAAGTCCAGCCGGGAAGAAAAGCCGCTGTCGCAGCGCACTAAACCCCAAGCTGGCGCTGGCCCAGGATTTTGCCAACTGGCATCATAAAATTGACATAATGGCAGGAGTTGTCGAAACTGAAATAGAAAGCTTCAAAATGAGCCACGCCGAAACACTGCGCTCCAGCCTCGGATTTCAGGTCGCCCACACAATCGACCTGATCCCGAAAATCGAGAGGGGCTTTCCTTTCGCCGCCCTCACTAATTTTGTTTCTGCGACGGGCCTGTCCATTCTCTACGCCGCCGGCATTCTTGGAATTCCGGAACGCACCCTCGCGCGCCGCAAGAAAGAAAACCGCCTTTCGTCCGACGAATCCGAGCGCCTGCTGCGCATGGCAAAGCTGTTTGACGACAGTCTTTCACTCTTTGAAGGAGACCGCGAGGCGGCGATCAACTGGCTGCGCGCTCCCAAAAAGGCGCTGAGGAACCAATCCCCATTCCACTTTGCGCGCACCGAGATCGGAGCCAGAGAAGTGGAGAACCTGATCGGCCGCATCGAGCATGGGGTCTTCTCCTGATGCTTTCTGTCTGGAGAATCACCAGCAAAAAATTCATCAAAACAGCATTCAACGGAAAAGGAGCGCGGCTCTACGGAGGACGCTGGAACACGCCCGGCACTCCGCTCATCTATACCGCGGAATCAAAATCCCTGGCTGTGCTGGAAATTCTGGTGCATCTGGATTCGCCAGACTTGTTGCGAAAATTCGTGCTCTTTGAAGTCAAGATAGACGACCCGCTGGTGACGCATCTCGATCCCGCTTCCCTGCCGAAGGATTGGCGTCATGACCCGCCGCCCGCCGCTGCGCAAAACATCGGAGACGAATGTGCATCGAGCGCCCGCTCCGCCGTGCTGCGCGTTCCAAGCGCCATCGTGACAGGAGAATTCAACTTTCTGC
>DASTXK010000304.1:0-3516 GCA_035765555.1 Acidobacteriaceae bacterium | reverse complement strand
AAGCTCTAAAACCCGGGTGCCCCATCCTTGCCTGTTTTTTCGGCAAGGGTGGGATATACCAGCGCTGCGTTCACCTAGCCGAATAAGGTCCCACGTCCTTCAGGCTGCCGCGCGGCTTGCCGCAAGCCACTCCAGCCGCCGTGGCGCAAATCCCAGTGCTTCTTTGGCCTTGCGGTTTGAAGCTCCCCGCAAACGAGTGCAGTAGTACACCAAATCCGGCCCCGCCGCCTTCAACGCTTCTTCTTCAGTTATCCGCGGAGGCGCGGGCGCTCCCAAAAAAGTCGCGAACGCCGACAACCAAACCGCCTGTTCCGACGGATCATCGTCCACAATGTTGTAGATCCCGGGCGCGCCTGCGAGCGCCGCAACCGTTGCCGCCGCGGCGTCCTCAATATGAATCCACGACCACACGCCCTGCCCCGCGCCCACTATCGGATACTTCCTCTCGCGAATCTGGTTCGCCACATCGCCGTCCTCGGTAAACCAGGTGCCCGGTCCGTAAAAGAACCCGTAGCGCAGCGCGACCCCCTCCATGTCTGAGTCTGACGTCCCCAGCACGCGCCGCTCTACCTGATCGTAGGCCTGGACGCCGGCCGAAACGCTGGGCGACGCATTGAACGCGAGCGAATCCGTCTCCGTCGCCAGCCCCGCTCCAGGCCCATAGAAAAATCCCGTTGACTGCACAACATAGCGCCGCGCTCCTGCTGCCCGCGCAGCGCTGTACAGGTTTTGCCCGCCCAGCAGTCTCACTGTCCTGTCCCGTTCGGCGGCCGCGCGCATCTCTTCCGGAGTGTAATGCCGTGGCAGCGAAGTAAGCTCCTCGATCACCGTATCAGGCTTTACTTCCTTCACCGCCGACTCAACCGCTTCGGCGTCCAGCGCATTCGCAATAATGCCGTCCGCGCCGAGTTCCTTCAGCGTCTGCACGCCTCGTTCGGAAGTCGTCATTCCAACCACACCATGGCCCGCCCGCAACAGCGCCGGAACCAGCAGACGTCCAATTGCCCCCGTAGCTCCCGCGATAAATACCTTCATCTCTCCCCCTCCTCAACGGCGCGCCGCCGCCATCACCCAAACAAAAACTCCTTCGTCCTAAGCTCCTTGATGCGGTCCCGCAGCTTCGCGGCCTTTTCAAACTGGAACTTCTTCGCCGCCTCGCGCATGTCGCTCTCCATATTCCCGATGTACGTATCCAAATCATGCTGCGTCTTGAACTCGGGTAGCGAGTCCGTCTCTTCCGTCAGGTCCGCATAGTCGGCTTTAAGTATCCGTGCCAGTGACATATCCGCAGAGCGAATCACCGACATCGGCGTAATCCCATGCTCTTCGTTATAGGCCCGCTGCGCCTCTCGCCGCCGCGTCGTCTCCCCAATCGCCTGCTTCATCGAGTCCGTCATGGTGTCGGCATACAGAATCGCCTTCCCGTTCACGTGCCGTGCCGCGCGTCCCATCGTCTGAATCAGCGATCCCGACGACCGCAGAAACCCTTCCTTGTCCGCGTCCAGAATCGCCACCAGCGAAACCTCCGGCAGGTCCAGCCCCTCGCGCAACAGGTTGATCCCAATCAGCACGTCATACTCGCCCTTGCGTAAATCGCGCAGCAGCTTCACCCGCTCCAGCGTCTCAATTTCCGAGTGCATGTACCGGCACCGCACTCCCACCTCGGAGTAGTACCCGGACAAATCCTCCGCCATGCGCTTGGTCAGGGTCGTCACCAGCACACGCTCGTTCTTTGCCGCGCGGTCCCGAATTTCCGCCAGCAGATCATCAATCTGCCCGCGCACCGGCCGAATCTCGACCTCGGGATCAATCAGCCCCGTCGGCCGGATGATCTGCTCCACGACCACCCCGCCCGACTTCGTAAGCTCATACGGCCCCGGCGTCGCCGAAACATAAATCGTCTGGTTCACCCGCGCTTCAAACTCCTCAAACTTCAGCGGGCGATTGTCCCGCGCGGAAGGAAGCCGAAACCCATAATCCACCAGGTTCTGCTTGCGCGAGCGATCGCCGTGCCACATGCCATGCAGTTGCGGAACCGTTGCGTGCGACTCATCAATAAACACCAGGTAGTCGCGCGGAAAATAATCCAACAGCGTCGGCGGAGGCTCCCCCGGCAGCCGCCCCGAAAAATGCCGCGAGTAGTTCTCAATTCCGTGGCAATACCCGACCGACTTAATCATCTCCAGGTCGAACCGCGTCCGCTGATGAATTCGCTGCGCCTCCACCATCCGCCCCTGTGCTTCCAGGTCCTTTTCCCACCATTCCAGTTCTTCCAAAATTGAATCCATCGCCGTTCTTTTGCGCTCCGGCTGCACCACATAATGGCTCTTCGGATAAATCGGAAGCCGCGCGTACTTCTCCTTCACCGTACCGAATAGCGGATCGATCTGCGCCAGAGAATCAATCTCATCCCCGAAAAGCTCAATCCGGTATGCGCTCTCGTCATAAGTCGGAAAAACCTCAATCACATCGCCGCGCACGCGAAACGTCCCGCGCCGAAAGTCCCCATCGTTGCGCTCATACAGAATTTCCACCAGCCGCTTCGTAATGTCCTCGCGCCGAATCCGCTGACCTTTCTCCAGCAGCAGCAGCATCCCGTAATACGCTTCCGGCGAACCCAGACCGTAGATGCACGACACCGACGACACAATAATCGCGTCCCGCCGCTCAAACAGCGACCGCGTCGCCGACAGCCGCAGCTTGTCCAGTTCCTCGTTTATCGTGGCTTCTTTTTCTATATAAAGATCGCCCGCCGGAATGTACGCTTCGGGCTGGTAGTAGTCGTAATACGAGACGAAATACTCGACCGCGTTCCCCGGAAAAAACTGCTTGAACTCGTGGTAGAGCTGCGCCGCCAGCGTCTTGTTGTGTGCCAGAATCAGCGCCGGGCGGTTCAACTCCTCGATGATCTTGGCCATCGTATAGGTCTTGCCCGACCCCGTCACGCCCAGCAGCACCTGATGCTTCTCGCCCGCATGAACGCCCCGCACCAGTTCCGGAATCGCCGTCGCCTGGTCGCCCCGCGGCCTGTAATCACTGACTAGTTGAAAATCCACATCCTTATCGTAGCGGATTGAACCAGTGGATTCAGAGGGACTGGCGTGATTCAAGGACCAGAGCGACCGTCATTACAGACGGCCCGATTGGATTGCAATTTGCAGGACAAATGGGAGCGGATGAACAGTTGGCGGCTCTGATGCACTATTTGCGGAATAGCAAACCGCCGAAAGGATTGCCCCCAAAAGCATCGGCGATTCGGCTCACTGCAAAAACGGATTAGCCGAGCATATCGCGTAAATCCTAGCTTCATCGGGATATCGCTCTTTGAAGCCAGCGGCGATTGCCGCGAGGACGCCGAGCGCGCCGCTCCTTACATTCCGCGTCTGCTTGGGCCTCACGTTAGATTGTTTGGCCTCCAGAAGCCACCACGGAATTTGAAGCGGGAATAAGGCAACTCCTATCAGGATGACTATTCCGGTGAATAGGAAGATCGCCAGCACGATACCGCCTGCAATT
>DASTXK010000303.1:0-3803 GCA_035765555.1 Acidobacteriaceae bacterium | reverse complement strand
GGAATCAGCGGCTACTACGTCGGGGTCCCCTGCAAACTTGGGGAACGCGGGATCGAGCAGATCATCCAGATCAAGCTGACTCCGGAAGAAGACGCGGCCCTGAAAAAGTCCGCCGACGCCGTCAAGGACCTTTGCAAAGTCATCGGTGTGTAAACTCCAACCCCGCCCGCGCGCTGGGTGCCCCATCCTTCGCGGCTTTTTGCGAAGGGTGGGACTCATCAAGGCCCGCTTCCAAGCGGGCCTCAAGCTTGCTGAAAAACTATGTCGAATGGGTGGCCCACTCAAGCCGGTTTTGGCTTGAGTGGGGAACAAGCTTTGTATCAGGGCACGGCTTCAGCCGTGCCGAAGAACGGCTGAAAACGTTGTGGGCTTTTAGCCCCTGAGGGATGATACATATCCCTCCTCGCCGGACCACAAAGCTGAGAGGATATTCGCGTCAATCGCGGTCCGCCCGGTCTTCACGCATCTCACGCACCCATGCGTTGATCTCATCGATGGTCTTGAAATAAGGGAACGCCCCCATATATTTATCAAAAGGATTATGGCGGGTTCGCGCAGGACGAAGGACTACCTCGTCATCCTCCGATTACAAACTCCACCCGGTCGCCTTTCTTCAGGCCCATCCCTGTCCGGATCTCCTGCGGAATCGTTATCCGTCCCCTGCTGCTCACTCTGCTGGATCTCATTTTTTTCTCTTCGCCCCAGAAGTAGAAATACTATTCTTCACCTCAAAAATCCATCGCTCGCACATACCGTCCCTGCGCGATGTACGCTGTATTCAATGGACCTCATCCAACTTCTCCAGGAAGAGTACCGGGCGCTGCGCCCGTGCGCGCCCATGCCGCCCATTGACGCGAATTTCCGCCGCTTCACAAGCCTCAACACCACCATCCGGCTGCGCGACGGACGCCTCAAGGTCCACCTGTCCGACATTCTCGAAGGCGCGCCTGAGCCGGTCCTCCGCGCCATCTCGCATATCCTGCTGGCCAAGCTCTATCGCAAGCCCATTGACGCTGCCCACGCCAACCGCTACCGCCGCTTCGCCTCCAGCGAGACGGTCGTTCGCCAGAGCGAGCGCATTCGCCAGATGCGAGGCCGCAAGCGCATCTCCACCGCGCAGGGGCTTCATTATGATTTGGATGAAATTTTCGAGTCCCTAAACCAGCGCTTCTTCCACGGACTCATGGGCCGCCCGCAGTTGACTTGGAGCGAGCATTCCGCCCGCCGCTTGCTCGGCCACTACGACGCCGCGCACAACACCATCATGGTCAGCCGCGTCTTCGACCGCCGCCAGACCCCGCGTTACGCCATCGAATACCTCATGTACCACGAGATGCTCCACCTCCGGCATCCCGTAAAGGCAAAAAATGGACGCCGCTGCGTCCACTCCCGCGAGTTTCAGGCCGAGGAAAAGCTCTTCCCCGACCTCCACCAAGCTTTGAAATACCTGAAGACTCTATAGGGTGCGGGTGCCCCACGTCTCGATTTTGAGACGTGGGTAGGATGCCGGACGCTACTTAACCGGCGCCTCAACTTCATTTCCACGACCAACGGGAGTGGTGGCGCGAGCCGGGGTCCCCGGCGCGTGTTCTTCGCGCGCTGGGGTGGGAAGCGATTGCCCGGACGGCAAGTCCCGCCTCCTGGCCCACACAATCAGCGCTACGCCCGCCGCCATCGATCCAAGGCTCGCCACCTGCGCGTTGCTCATCCCGAAATACAGCTTCGGATTGATCCGGATAAACTCCACCAGAAACCGCGCCAGCCCGGTCCATATCAGATACTCGCCCGTTAGCTGCCCCAGCGGCTTGGGAGCCTCCGGCCTGCCGCGCCGCCACAAATACCATGCGATCAGCAGCGCCACAATCAGCTCATAAATCGGCGTCGGATGCACTTTCACGCCCGGCGCAGTCGGAACCAGCCCATTCGGAAAGCTCATGCCCCACGGCAGATTGGTCGCAATTCCGTAATCGCCGTCGCCGGAAGTCAGGCACCCCAGCCGTCCCACGCCGTAGCCAATGGCCGCCGATACGGTACACAAATCCAGCATCCGCAGCTTGCCGATTCCGTAGGTTCTGCCCTGCCACAGCAGCGCCGCAATGCCCAGCACCAGTCCGCCAAACCATGCGAACCCTGCCCGGTCGAAGATCATCGCCAGCGGATGATGAATCAGCGCCTGGGGGTCTTCCAGCACATGCCAGAATTTCGCGCCGATCACGCCCGCGACGGTCGCAATCGCCACAATGCTGATGGCGTCTGCCTCTATCTTCCAGCGTTTGAAGTTCGCGTGCAGCGCCCAGCAGGCGCACACCGCCGCCAGCCACAGCATTATGCCAAACGTGCCGATGGAGAGGCCGCCAATATGGATGAAGGGATACATGAGGAAAGGCTACCCCTCAAGTATACGGGACTTCACCCCGGGAGCAGCTTCAGCGCCAATTATTAAGGAATGGGCCAGTTTGAATCGGTTTTGTATCAGGGCACGGCTTCACAGCCTAATGAAAAATTAAAGTTGGATGGGTGGCCCACTCAACCCCGTTTTTGGGTTGAGTGGGGGACAAAACCCTGTATCAGGGCACGGCTTTAGCCGTGCCGCAAAATACGCGAAATCAGTTGGGCTTTAGCCCCTGAGGGATGGTCTTTCCCAAACTGACCCACTCTGCGCCTCTAAGCCGGAACCACGAAGTACGACTCCACCGCGTGCCTCAGCGCCTCGCGGTCCAGCACCGGACGCCTCGCCTCAAACTTGGCCGCCCAGCATATCTGGTTCATCAGGTCTCTGGGATAGCACGGCCGCAGCGGCTCATTCAGCGTCTCGCGAATAAACGTCGCCAGCTCCATCAGAACGTCAACGTCGCATGTCAGGCCCTGCCCCTTCGCCACCCTGCGGAAGATTTCGCAGAACTGCTCATCCGTCACGGCGTCAATCTTGATCTTCGTCTGGATGCGCCGCAGATAAGCGTCTTCCAGAATGTCGGTCGGGTTTCTGTTCGTCGAGAACACCACCATCACTTCAAACGGAATCTCGATGGTCTGGCCGCCCGTCAAGGTAAGAAAATCGATGCGCCGGTCCAGCGGAACCACCCACCGGTTCAGCAGCGCCTCCGGCTGCACCCTCTGCCGTCCAAAGTCATCGATGATCAGCACTCCATTGTTCGCCTTCATCTGCAGCGGGGCCGAATAAAACTTTGTGACCGGGCTGAACTGCATATCCAGCATTTCGATGGTCAACTCGCCGCCTACCATCACTGCCGGGCGCTGGCACAGCACCCATCGCCCATCGCTCGGCGGAACTTTCTCCACTTGCTTGTGGACCAGCGCATCATAAACCGAGATGATCTGTCCTTCCACCTCCACCGCATAAGGAATCCAAACCTGGTCGTCAGACAGTACCCGCGAAAGCGTCTCGGCAATGGTGGTCTTCCCCGTCCCGGTCGGCCCATAAAGAAACACCGACGATCCCGAGTTCACCGCTGTGCCAAGCTGCCACAGGGTCTTGTCGTCCATCACCATATGCGAAAAGGCGCGCCCGATCTCCTCCGCGTGGATCTCCACATTGTGCGCGCTCTGCTTCCGCACCCGCTGCTTGTAGCTTTCCATCGAAACCGGGGCCGGCCCCGAATATTGATTCAGCACCAGCAGCTCCAGCGCTCGTGACCTTCCCTGCGTGGTGATTGCGATGGTCGGCACATTGCCCACCAGTCCCGTCACCGAACACAACTGCTCGGCGCGCAGGCGGTCAAACAGCTCCTCCACCACTTCAAGGCTCAATTTGGTATGCCGCGCCATTTCAAACAGCGACATCG
>DASTXK010000302.1:0-2625 GCA_035765555.1 Acidobacteriaceae bacterium | reverse complement strand
GGATTGTTCTGGTCCATCAAAAGCTTGCCAATTTCGTATTGCGCATCCGCGTAGTCGGGCTTTTTGGCGATGACCTGCTGGAAGAGCTTCATCGCGGCATCGTTTTTCGACTCCTGCGCGTCCACAAAGCCGAGGTTATACATGGTCTCCACATCGCCGGGGTTTCTGGCCAACTCGGCGTTCAGTTCCACGCTCGCGTCACTCCATTTTTCGGCATGGATATCGGCAAGCGCAATCGCGAAATGGGCCTTGGGAAAATCAGGGTCCGACGCCAGCACCTGCCGCAGCGTTGAAACAGCGCGGTTGTAGTCGCCAATTTCGATCCACAACCGCCCCACCAGAAATAGCGCTTCGTTGGAAAGTGTTCCGCCCTGATAGGCGGCCAGCACCTCGGAGGCGTGCTTCAGGTCGCCAGCCTTCGCCAGCGACTCCGCCCACGCATAGCCCACCACTGGGTCGCGCATAGCTGGCGCACCCAGAGGATAAAACGCCGTCGCGGCGCTGCCGTATTCCTTCATCTGGTAGTAGGCCATGCCCAGCATGGCCCGCAGCGCGGCCGAGTCGGGGTTCTGCTTCACGGCCTTCGATAGCCCGCGCGCGGCCTCCGGGTAGTTGCCCGCGTGATAGGCCGCCTGGCCGAGGTTCTTGGCCAGCCCGGAGAGGTCCGGGTTCCACTGCTCGGCGGCCTCATAGTGCTTGAGCGCCGCAGGATACTGTTTTTGAATTGCCTCGGCGGTGGCCAGATCGCTATAGCTCTGGCCGAGGATGGGCCGCAGCGTGGCTTCTTCCGCTTCCGCCGCCTTGCGTTGCGAGGGCGATAAATTCGAGGCGGACAGCGCCGCCTCACTCAGAGGCTCCGCGGCCCTGGCAGGCGAACCGGGCTTTGACCGGGCTTCCAGAGGAACCATCGCCGCCATATCGCCGCTTTTGATCCCTTCGGAAAGCGCCAGCTTCGTGGCGTCCTGCTGGGTCTGTTGCATCACCTTATTCTCCAGATTGCGCGCCTTAGTGGAGAACTCATCCGCCTCCTTCTGCCGCCCCGACCGCGCCAGAATCCGCGCCAGGTCCACATACGCCCGGCGAATCTGGTAGTTCGACCGCGCCTCGTCGTTGCCGGTCAACTCCACGGCTTTGCGAAGCATGGCTTCCGCCGTCTTGTCGTCATGCTGAGCGAAGGCGTTCAGCCCCATGTATAGGGAAGGCTCCGGCAGCGAGGGATTGATGCCGGCGGCAATCTTCAGATACTTGTCCGAAACCTCGTAGTGGTGCTCCGTCGCGGCAAAATAACCGAGCATATAGTTGGCGAGGTAATCCCGCGGGTGATACCGGAGTTCCTGCTCCATCTCCGCTTTGGTCTGCGCCGTGGGGTGCCATTCGTTGACCGCCATATACGCCAGCCCCAGAAAATAGTGCGCGTGCGGGGTCCTCGTGTTCAGGGCGATCGCGCGCTTGAATTCCTTCACCGCGTCCGGCATCAGGTTCGCGTCGCGGTAGGCGCGGCCAATCAGCACATGCAGCGAGCCGCTGTCGCCGGCCATCCGCCGCATCTCGTCAAAAAGCGCGTCGGCGTGCGCGCGGGCGTTCGACTGCCCGGTCTGGAGCCACGTGACGGCTAGCAGGTAAAGCGTGTCGACGCCGGGATGCAGCCGCGCGGCTTCGGTCAGCGCCTTGTCCGCTTCGGCGTAATCCTTTTTTGCCGTGTAGGCCCGAGCCAGCGTGACATATATATGAGGATCGGGCGGCCCTTCCGCCAGCGCAAGTTTCGCCTGCTTGATTGCCTCGTCTTCGTCCCCCGCCATCCCTGCGGCCAGCGCCACATCGGAGTGAATGCCGGCAAGAGGCTCGAACTCCATTGACGCGCGATAGAGCGCGGCAGCCTGCGCGTATGCGCCTTCGGAGACCCGAAGCTCACCCATCAGATGAAGTCCATAGGCAAGCAGCTTCTGGTTGGCGGCGGCGATGGACGAAAGATTGCCCGAACGCTGCGCCGCGTTCGCGCCATCGATCAGGCGGTTCAGTTCAGCCTGGGGATTTGAAGCGGCATCCGCCGGACTCTTCGCCGTGTGGCTCTGCGCCTCAGCGATTCCGAATGACATTGCAATGGCAAGGATGCCGCACGCGAAAAGGCAAGGCCTTATTCCAGACCCTGGCTTTTGAATCTTGGCGCGGAACGGAATCACAGAAGAATGCGGCACCTGAATCTATGCAGAAAGACTACAGCAATTTTTGGGCTTTGTATGCCGAAGATGGACACCTTAAGGCCACGCTGGGGCGGACCACAGGACCGCGAAATACGGAGACTGAAACGGCGGAGCTTGAGTTCTCAAGTCCGCCGCTCAGGGTTATGACGTTTCTGTTGATGCGCTCAGAAGGTGAATCGCAGCGTGTACTGCAATTGCCTCCCCAAGCTCACATTGCCGGCTTGCCCAAAGCCGTTTGATGGGCCCGGAGCGCTATAGCTGGTAATGACGTTGTTGGTTGGACTGCAAGGCGTCGTCTGATCTCCGCAGAGAACCGGGGCCGTCGGATTGTAGGCCGAGCCCTCAAGATTGGCGCTGTTGAAGTTCGGATGGTTGAACAGGTTGAAAAAGTCCATGCTGAACTTGACCCGATACCTCTCCTTGA
>DASTXK010000301.1:0-10334 GCA_035765555.1 Acidobacteriaceae bacterium | reverse complement strand
TTGGCGACCAGCGTCCAGCCGATGTACTCGGCGCCGAGCGCGGCGACATTTTCATAGCTCGGGTCTTCTTGCGAGTCGAGCAGGTATTTTCCGGCGGTATCCGGGCCGGGGACGTAATGGGCCGGGCGTATGAGCTTGACGCCGTGCGGAGGGTTGATGGGCCGAGGGCGTATTTTCGAGAGGCTGCCAATGTATTTGGGGATGAGCGCGATAACGCCCCGCTGTTCCGTGACATAGACGATTGCGCCGCGATGGGTGACGTGCTTTTCAAACACCGCGGTTGCGACGCCGTTGATACCCACAATGGTGATGAGGCGCCATCCCTCAAGAGCATCGCCGGGGCGGAGGGTGGCGCGATTAGTGCCGATGGTTGCGGTCAGCGCTCCGTTGCCGATGCCGCTGATGACCGGGACCGCCGCGAGCCCTTCTTTTTCGCCGGGGAGGAGAAGGGAATATTCATTTGGAATTCGACCCGGAGGTTCAGGTTTATCGGGAAGGCCGACGGCGGTGCGGGGCACGGACCCAAGAGCGGAATGGAAACTGAAATCGGCCCCGACGAGAGCGAGGACCTTCAGAAAATCTCGACGTTCAAGCACCTTTGAGTCATCTCCGGACTGCAGTTCGTGAATTGCTTCTGCTGAATGCCGCACAACGAATGTCCGTGCTCAAACAGTTTGCTGCTGGCCCGGTTCGATGTACATAGTCCAATTGGTCTATTGAGATAGTCTATTGGGCCGCATCCTTCGCGCAGCGAAAGCCGATCGCTCCGGAGCGGTCGAGACTGGGCGCCATGAGCAGATATTTCCCGTGTTCATCGAGGCGATAGGCTTGCGGAAAATACCACATTGAGCCCTGCGGCTGATAATAGCTTCCGCCGCGCAGAATGGCGGAGCGGGTGTGCGGGTCTTCGAAGGCGCTGGTCCATTGCCAGACGTTCCCGACCATATCCATCACGCCGAAGGGGCTGGCTCCGCGCGGATGGGCCTGCACATCGTCAGGCCCGCGCATCTCGTGGCCTTTGTCCGGAACGGGAACAGCGGAGGGGTCCCATTGATTGCCCCACGGGTACTTGCGGCCATCAGTTCCCTGCGCGGCGTATTGCCACTCCCATTCATTGGGCAGGCGCTTGCCGGCCCAGTGCGCGTAAGCGCGAGCATCTTCGAGTGAGACCCAGGTGACGGGCTTTTGCGCCCAGCCTGCCGGATAAGTTCCGTTCCTCCAGTCGCGCAGGAAGTTGTGATCGTCGCGTGGATGATAGTGGGTGTCGTCGAGAAAGGCCTTGAATTGCGCGTTCGTAACGGGATATTGGTCAATGTAAAAAGGCTTGATGTTGAGAACGTGGTCGTGAAAGCGACGCGGCGAATCCTCCCAGGGATACTGCACGTCGACACCCGGCTCGTTTCCTCCAGCGACAGCAACGCCGCGTACTTTGAAGTCGAACCTGCCTTCAGGAATCAGGACCATTCCAGCGGGCGCCGCCGCGGCCGGTTCGGTAGCTGGAATGTCGATCATGTGCTGCTGGAGCACGGTCCATTCATCCGAAAAATCACTTAAAGGTTTCGCGGAGAGGGTGCGCATTTGCGCGAGCAGGGGTTCAAGCGATTGCGGAAGCGATGGGCTGTGGACAGCCAGCACGGCTCCGAAGCCGAGCGCCGCCATGGGAAAACTGAGCGTGGCCGTGTGCTGGCTGGAAGAAGAGATTTGTGGAGTGAGTTCTGTTCCGCGCCACAGGTCGAAGTAGCGCGTGCCCGATGCGAAAGGCACGGTCATCTGATGTCCGTTCACGTCGTAAGGGTTGCGATTGATGATGGTCCAGAGCACCTGATCTTTGCCGGGAAACTTGCTGGCGAAGATGCCGTATTTCAGTGTTGGTGCGTATGGCTCCCACTTGGGGCTGACCAGCAGCGCGGCATTGGCGCGTTCGATGGCGAGCACGCGGCGCAGGGCTTCGAGTTCGCGCGGCGTGATGCCATTGTGGATGCCGATCACGTCCTCCTGATCGGCGAAGCCGACGCCGTTGAATAATCCGGCCTGGAACTCGTCGATGTGATGGCGACCAAGAGTAACGAGGACGGGCATGTGGCGATGTTCCAGCCATTTGTAAATGCTGATTTCGGGAACGAAGGGATAGCTCCAGTAGCCCCAAGACATTTCATTCCATGCAAGGGCCTCGTCGGAGGGCAGCCCTTCAGGCTGCAATACGAGCGGGTGTCCCGCCTTCTCAGATGCGGTAAGGAAGGCGCGCGGAAGGCCGTCCATCGTGTCTCCGAGCACACCGTCGGCTCCAACTTCAGCCATCAGCTTTGCCTGGGCTGTCCAATCGGGCGCGCCCTCCTGCCGGGTACCCAGGTCCCAGGGGGTTTCGGGGAACAGGACTTTCACTCCGCGGCGGTGAAAGTCCGCGACCATTTTTTTGACTCCGGCGATGCCGCCGGGAAGGTCGCGCAGGCGGTCAAACTGATTACGATTATCAACGCCGAGGTCGGGATAGGTATCCCAGATAAGGACGCTGTCCACGCCGCCGAATTCTTTTTTCAGAGCGTCGAGGTATTTGTCGACGGTGTAGACGCCGCGCTCGGGGTCGTAGAAATTGCGTTCTTCGACCATCATCTGCACGCAGACGAAGTTGTGCTGCGTCCAGTTGAATTCTGGCCGGGAGTAATTGGCGCCGTTGTAGCCCACGCGGGCCAGGCGCTCGGCGCGCCAATGCTGGAGATCGGCGAGCCAGGCCTGGGAGTCGGCCGGCGACGTCGGGCCGGGTATTTGAGCATCTTTGGGAGGATAGGCGGTATCCTGCGCGACGGCCCCGCTGCAAGCGAGCAACAGCGCGGCAACAAAAAGAATTGGCCAGCGGCGAGCGAACTGGTTCATCGTATTGGCGCCTCTTTCCGGCGAAGTAAATGTGCTGCGGAATTTATGTCTTCAATTGGGGAAACGCCGTGATGCGAAGTTTAGCTGCGGCGTAAGGAATGAGCGCCAGAGATTCTTGGCTCTCTTCGCTTGAGACGGGGCTTTGCGGGACCGGATCGGCGGCCCCATCCACTCCCAGCCAGGTGGGCAACCTGCGCGCCTTCACGTGCAGCGTGACCGGAGCGCCCTTCTTTGTGAAGGGTCCCTCGCCGACGGCGGATTCGGTGACGGCGACGTCCTCAGAAATGCTTTCGGGGTGCACGTCGAGCGCGTAGTTCCACGGCGTTGTTGGATAGACCTGCCAGTCGGCGGTCATGCCGCGGTCGCGCAGCTTGAGCCAATCTTCGCCGATGCCGTAGGAAAAGACGAGAGCGCCGCGCTCCAGCGCGAGCGAATCCTTGAACCAGCGCGAGGCGCGCGGAGCGAGCGGAAAGTCGATCTGCACGGTGTCCCCGGGTTTCCATGTCCGTTCTACCCGAGCGAAAGAGCCGGGTTGCGGAGCGGGCCGAGGCCCACCGTTCACGCGGATGGTTGCGCCTGACGCCCATCCGGGAATGCGCAGCAAAAGCGGGAAGGAGACCGGGGATGCAGGATTCACCATAAGGCGAATGGTCCCGCGGAAGGGGTATTCGGTTTCCTCCAACACATGAACATCGGTGTTGTTGATACTTGTAGTGACTTCGCAAGGCGCGTAGGCGGCGGCAACCAAGCCATCGTCGGCGGAAAGCATAAACAGGCTCGAAACAAATTTCGGCCAGCCCTGATGGTAGTTCGCCGTGCAGCAGCCGAAGTTGGGGTCGAGGCCATAGAGGTTCGACTCGGGGCCGTTGGTGGTCCAGGGCTTGTTGTGAAGACTGACGAGGATCTGGTTCGGTTCCTGATCGTATTGATGGGCCCACATGTCGTCGGTGAATGTGCCGGGGAGCGCGTTGAATGCGATCCGCTCCAGCCGGTCGCCGAGCGAGGGGTCTCCGAGAATGGCGAGCGACTGCTCAAGCGAAAACATGGTCTCGACCACGGTGCAGAGCTCCGTTCCCTGCGACGGGTTGCGGCCGGCGAAGTGCTCGTCCGCCGAAAACATTCCGTTCGGAAGGCCATGGTAGCGGTCGAGTTCGGCAATCATGCGCAGCACTGCGCGGCGGTCGGCTTCTGAACCAGAGACGAGCGACCAGACCGGAGACATCTTGATGGCCATGGCGTTATTGACGCCGTGGGTCTGCATGCCGGCGTCAGTCAATTTTGATGTGGGAGTGAGGCCGATGGACTGCGGCGTGACCCTCCGCGTGTATTTGAAGTCGGCAAACTGCGCCTGCCAATCGTATCCCTGTTGATGCAGCAGTTTTGCAAGGTTGAGAAGTTCGGGATCACCGGTGCGGTTGTAGAGCCAGAGCACGGAGAGGGCTTCGTCCTGCCAGCGATACCGCCCCCAGTCGCGAAGCGGGCGCGACGGAAGGGCTTTGCGCTGATGCGCGAAATAGCGCGACGTGAAGGGAATGACGCGGGGGTCGCCGGTGGCTTCCTGATACTGGGTCAGGACTTTGAGCATGACCATGCGCGGCCACCAGTCATCGTTTGATTTTGGGCCGAACATGCCGCTGGGTTGCTGGCTGTCGAGCGTCCAGTCCACAAACTTTTGCGCAATGGCTTTGAGCCGCGCATCTTCGAGCTGGTATGCGAGGGGGACGAGGCCGTCCATGTAATAAGGCCCGCGCTCCCAGCTCTCACCGGTACCGCCGAGCCAGCCGCTGTTTGGACCCACGTCGGGCCAGGTTTCACCGAGGTAACCGCTCAGTCCGTTCGCCTGGATTCGAAGCTGGTTGCGCAGCCATCCAGTGGGTTTGATGGAGCCAAGCGGAAGCGGACAAAACGCGCTCGCGGCAAGAGGCCCCCGATTTTTGAATGGATGGGTCGCGGGCGGGGCTACGTTTCCGTTCCTGGGGGATGAACCGGGGTCTTGAGCGAAAGAGGCAAAACTTTTGGCGCTAAAAGTAGCCAAACCCGCCGCGCCAAGCTGAAGGAAGCGCCGGCGGTTGAAACCGGAATAGTGCATGTCCGCGTAATCTCCATAAAACCAATAGCGGAATCGTAAACGGCGGCGGAGAAATCCCGCATAGTCCAAATGGGCTACTCCGGACAGGTATATACGGCGCGCCCGCGAAAACGCACGTGATGTTTCAACCTGGAATTTGCAGGATGCCTTGCTGGATGGCCACGGCGACCGCCTCGGTGCGGTCTGAGACCTCCATCTTTTCCATGATGCTGTTCACATGGTTGCGGACTGTGTTGTCGCTGATGCTCAGGGCGGTGCCGATCTGCTTGTTGGTAAGGCCCTTGGCAAGCATTTCAAGTATCTCGACCTCGCGCGCGGTGAGATTGGAGCGCATCATGCGCTCGGCGAGCCGGGCGGCAATCTGGCTTGGGATATAGCGCCTGCCGGAGTGAACAGTGTTGATTGCTTCGAGCATCTGGCTCTGCGAGGTGTCCTTGAGCAGGTAGCCGAGCGCGCCAGCCTGCACGGCGCGATAGATGTTTTCATCCATTTCAAAGCTGGTGAGAATAATGACACGCGCAGGGGCTTTCATGGCCTTGAGCGCGAGCAACGTGTCGATGCCGCTCATTCCCGGCATGCGCAGGTCGAGCAGGACTACGTCGGGCATGTCGCGGCGGACCATTTCCAGGGCCTCTTCGCCGCTTGAGGCCGAGCCGGCCACGTCGATTCCGGGCTGAGTGGCCAGCATGCTGGACAAGCCGGCGCGAACGACCGGATGGTCATCCACGATCAGAATGCGGATACGTTTGTTTTCGTGCTTGAGCATGCGGATAAATCTCCCATAAGCGTTTCCATAAGTATGCGGGGAACGTATTCAGTGTGGGGCGCGGCGGAAGCGGCGCTGTGACGATGACGCGAGTGCCGCGGCCGGGCGTGCTGATGATCTCAAAGTGCGCCGAAAGAGCCGCCGCACGTTTGCGCATCCCACGCAGGCCGAATCCCCTGGTTTCGCGACCGCTGATGAACCCCGCGCCATCATCCTCTATCTCGAGCCGCAGGGCATCCTCGGAATAGCAGATCGCAATGCCGATGCAGGAAGGCTTCGCATGCCTCACGGCGTTCGCGATGGCTTCCTGCCCGATGCGGAAAAGCGCGTTGGCAATGCGCAGCGGGACAGGGCGGTATTCACCCGCCCTCGAGACCTGAATGGAGACCGCGCCGCCCTTAACCATTTTTCGCGCGCAATTTTCCAGGGCCGGGACCAGATCCAGCGGCTCCAGTGCTTCCGGGCGCAGAGCGGTGATGCTTCGGCGGGCCTCCTCATGGCTGTGGCGCACCAGGTCGCAGGCGAGATCGAGCTGTTGATGAACGGCGGGGATATCGCCCGGCATTCGGTTGCGAATGGCCTGAAGCTGAAAGCCGAGTCCGGCGAAGCTTTGCGCCAGGGTATCGTGCATTTCGTGCGCGAGCCGCTCGCGTTCTTCGAGAATGGCGCGCAGTCTCCAGCGCTCGGCGCGGCTGTAGATGAAGTGTCCGATGAGCGTCAGCAGGAGAAGGACGAATCCGATGGCGACGACATGGCGCGCAGTCCACCAGGGCGGCCCGGAGACCACCTCGATGTCGGCCGTCGAGCGCAACAGCAGCACGAATGGAGTGAGGTTGCGGGTGAAATTCGGGTCCACGACGCAGATTCCGCGCAGGCGAAGCAGGCTGTTTGGCTTGAGTCGGCGGAAGAGCAACTCGCCGCGCCCCTCGTCGACGATGGCGCGAAAGGACTGGTTTCCATCATCCAGATCAAGGACAAGCTGGTCCCCTGTGCCGTGATTCTTGCTTCGCAGTCGTCCTTCGACTTCAATGAAGGTCGCGGCGAATGCTCCGGTGGCCGCCTGCGAGGCGGTAACGGAAACCGGCGAGACCGGTGATCGCGCCCAGAGCAAATGGACGGTGGCGTTGCGAAGCGTGGAACTGAAGGCGTGCGCATCGACGGCGCCAGTCACCTGGACCTCATCACCAACTTTGAGCGACGGGGCTGATTGGGGCAGCACGGATACGCCGCCGGTTGAGTCCTGCACATAAATGGCGGGAGAGGTGAGGGAAACGACGCCGCGAATTGTTGCCTGCATTGCGCCCGAAGCCGGCGCGAGGCGCAGGCTGGCGATGGACTGCACAGCGGATTCAGGCGGCGGGGGCTGCAGGGCAAGGTGCGAGGGCAATGAGCCGGAGCCGAAGATGGGGGCGGCCGCGTTGGAAGAGAGTTTGCGGGAAGAGTCCGCCTCAATAACCATTGCCCGCAGGTCCGCTTCAGTGGCGCGCCGCGCAACGACATTTCGCCACTCCCCACCGGAGGAGTATGAGCGGAGTCCGATTATTCCCGACTTGAGGCAATCTTTGTCGGTCATGGCGACGGTCGTGGTCTTTCCTGTTGGCAGATAGGTGGCTGAAGCGGCGATCTGGCATCCGTATGCGAGCAGCTTGAGGTGATACCACTGGAAGGCGTGGACGTTGCCGGGGATTGAAACCGTTGGGCCTTCCCACCAGCCATGTTCCGCGCGCCCGAGCGTGAGGCGATTGTCACGGGTGCGCAGTCCGGCGTAGTAGCCGTTGTAGGAGTCAACGCCATCTTCCACATTGCCCGCGCGGATGACCAGCCCGGCGTCGCCATCCTCGCCCAGCAGCTTTACGTCGGCCTCGACTGAATAATTCCGCCAATAGGGCGAGCCGGTCATCAGCTTGGCGCCGCGCTCATCGGAATCATTCCGCATGCCGCCGTCATAAATGCCCCACGTTCCGCCGAATGCATTCCATTCGTCGGCGGTGCCGGAGGCGAAGGAATCCCTGTAGGGCAAATCGCGCTGGGGGCTGCGCAGATAGGCAAGCACGCCAAGCGCAATCGCGACGATGACGCACGCCACAACTGCGGCGATGAGGATACGTCTTGCCGGGACCCGCGATTTGGCTCTGCTAGCGCGCATCGAGTCCGAGTATCCTCCGCATCTCCGGGCTGCCCAGGTTGTCTTTTGTAATGAGCTTGGGGCTGACCCTGGTCAGCGCCGGAACCGGCTCGCCTCGCCTCGCCCGCGCCAGAAGATTCGCAGCGCGGTATCCCATGTCATAAGTATCTTCCGCGATGATCGAATCCATCTCTCCTGTCGTGAGGGGGGTCAGGAGATCCTGGTCGCAGCCGATCAGCTTCACCTTTCCAGCGAGGTGCATTTCAGTCAGCGCGGAATATGCGCCGCGCGTCGCATCCGTCGTCACGGCCAGAATGACGCCCATATCCGGATGAGCAGCGAGCACTTCTTCGGCGATCTGCTGCTCATAGGGGACGTTGAAGGATCCCATCCTTTTGGCCGCAATCCTGATGCCGGGATATCCGGAGGCCAAGGCTTTCTCGAAGGAGCGCTCGCGGTCGAGAACTCCGGCGATGTCGGGATCGATACCCAGCACGGCGACAGTGCCTTTTCCGTGCAGGATCTGGCCAACGCGGTCGGCGGCCATTTGTCCGGCCAGGCCGTCGTCGCTCAAAACATAGATCAGCTTGCCGCCAGGTTTCATGGGCAGCGGGGAACCAAGAATCACGGTGGGAATTCCGTGAGCAAGAGCGCGGCGGACAGGAGTCATGAGAGCCAGGCTCTGGTCGGGCGAAAGAATGAGGCCAGCATACTTCTGATCGATGATCCGCTCGACCAGGGCGATCTGGCGCTGAACGTCATCTTCCCGGGTTGGGGCGTTCCAGTAGATTTGCAGGCCGGCTTTGGCTGCCGCCCGCGCCGCTCCTTCGTGCTCCGGTTCCCATAATGCCGTGCCGGTCGTTCTTGGGATGACGGCGATCACCGGGTCACGGAACCTGCAACCCGCACTCAAACTCAAGCAGAGGCCGAGCAGCAAACAGGCCGTGCCGCTGTGCTTTTGAACGGGCTTTCGCTGCGAGGGTGCTTTGTCCGGCATATGGATACGCCAGAGTGTATCGCGTCAGCCTGGGGCCTGGAAGCATCTGGTCTATCACTACCAGCAAATCGTAGTTCAATCGTTCTATGTCCCTGCCGCCGGCCAGCCGCTATCGTGAATGTGCTCAATCTTTTCGTAAAAGCATCGTGCCGCGGGAGCGGCGCAGGAAAGCTCCCGGATGACGGGCCGGTCCTGACAACTGAATCTCAGGGAAACTCACTCCATGATGAATCGCCGTGATTTTGTCGCCATGCTGGCGACTGCCTCCGCCACGCTGAAAACCACGCCCTCGCTGGCCGACGCGTTTGCCGCGCCTCAGGAGACCACTGCTCCGGCCGCGCGCGCGGACAGGTCTGCCGCGGGCGGCAGCGGATTTCCCATGAGCGATTACACGCCTTTCGGCTATCTGGATAATCCGTGGCATACATGGGACCTTCACCGCAGCGGGGTCTTCCGCTCGCTGCCGGGCATTGGGTTCGGGCTCTACTATCCTGCTGGGCCGGGAGGATATTTTGATTACCGCGACAACGGCATCTACGCCGCGGAGCTTGCCCTTGGATTTCGCATTGGGCAACGGACGCTGCTGGGCCCGGCGGATTTCCGCGCCGGTCAGCTTTCCTCGCCGCATCACACGAAAAACATTTTTGCCTATGCTTTTGAGGAAAGCGGAGTGCGCGTTGCCTGCACCTTTCTTCAGGTGGACGAAGATGCGCTCGCCGTGCGAGTGGAACTTGCCGAGACGGCGGGAAACCGGCAAGCGATCACTGCCGCCGCGTTCCATACCTATCGACTGGGAGGGCGCGACTGGTGGGGCCGGGATGGACTCGCGGGGAATTTCGATGAAGAGTCAGGCGCGCTCTGGATTCGCTCCTTCGCCGCCGGAACCGCATTCGCTATCGCCGCGGACCGCGCCAGCGACGCGCATTTCTTTTCCGACCAGGAGGCTGACCGCGACACCTGGCTGGGCCAGAATCCCAAAAGCGGAGAGAAGCTCACCTACTATCCGCAGCCGCTCCACGGAGCGCTCCGCTACGACATCGAACTTGCGCCGCACTCGCGCGCGGAGCTGATGATCCTGATGGCGCGCTCGGCGAACCAGCCGTCTGCGATAAAGCACGCTCGCGCCTCGCTGCCGAAAGTCGCGGCCGCTCTTGACGACAAGCGCGCCGAGGATGCGGCATTCTGGAGTGCCGCGCCGAAGCTGACGGGCGATTGGCCTGAGCACTGGAAACGGGGCTGGGTCTACGATTTTGAAACGCTTCGCATGATGGTGCGCCGTCCAAGCGGCCTGTATAAGCACCACTGGGACGCGATGCAGATTCAGGCGCCGCGGAATGTGCTGGCCGAAACCTCCATTGATATGTGGGCGCTGAGTTATGCGGACCCCGAGGCGGCGAAGCAGGTTTTCCTGGGGCAATTTCTCGACGCGCTTGAGCCCAACGTTCCCTGCATGAGGGAAGATGGCGTGATGAACATGGTCGCGGTC
>DASTXK010000300.1:0-9183 GCA_035765555.1 Acidobacteriaceae bacterium | reverse complement strand
CATGGGCGAAGTCGCGGACGCCGTCGGAATCCAGTTTCGCCTGCTCAACACCTCGCGCGGCCCCGCCGTCTGGTCGCCCCGCGCGCAATGCGATAAGCAGCAGTACCGGGTCAAAATGCGCGAAGTGCTGGAGTCGCAGCCGAACCTCTACATCAAGCAAGCCGAAGTCATCGACGTCATCGTTGAGGGTGGCCCACTTCCGGGGTCCCCACGAACAGGTCTTGGTTCGTGGGGTGGACTCAAGCCCGAATTTGGCTTGAGTGGGGTACAAGGTTCCATCACTGGCATCAAGCTCCGCGACGGCCGCATCATCCACGCGCGCGCCACCATCATCACCACCGGAACCTTCCTCAACGGCCTTATCCACTGCGGCGAGGAGCATTACCCTGCCGGACGCAGCGGCGAGCCGCCGGCCATTCTGCTCGGCGAAGCCCTCAAGCGGCTCGGCCTGCGCGGATGCCGCCTCAAGACCGGAACTCCGCCCCGCCTCGATGGCCGCACCATCGACTGGAGCCGCTTCGAGGAGCAGCCCGGCGACGCCGACCCCACGCCCTTCAGCTTCCGGACAAAGCAGATCCCACAGCGGCAAATCTCCTGCCACATCGCCTTCACCACGCCCGAAACGCTGCGCATCATCCGCGAAAACTTCCATCGCTCGCCCATGTACTCCGGCCAGATCGAGGGCATTGGCCCGCGCTACTGCCCGTCCATTGAGGACAAGGTCGTCAAGTTCCCGGACAAGTCGCAGCACCAGTTCTTCCTCGAACCCGAGGGTCTCAACACGCACGAGGTCTATGTCAACGGCATGTCCACCTCGCTGCCCATGGACGTGCAGGCCGCAATCGTGCGCTCCATCCCCGGGCTCGAAAACGCCGAGATGCTGCGACCCGGCTATGCTATCGAGTACGACGCCATCGATCCCACCGAACTCGACCGCTCGCTCCGCGTCAAGAAGTTCACCGGCCTCTATCTCGCCGGGCAAATCAACGGAACCTCAGGCTACGAAGAGGCCGCCTGCCAGGGCCTCATGGCCGGCATCAACGCGGCGCTTTTCGCGCAGGGCCGCGAACCGTTTACCTTAGACCGCACCGAGGCCTACACCGGAATCCTGATCGACGACCTCATCAGCAAGGGCACCAACGAGCCCTACCGCATGTTCACCTCGCGCGCCGAGTTCCGCCTGCACCTGCGCATCGACAACGCCGACCGCCGCCTCACTCCGCACGGACGCCGCCTCGGACTCATCAGCGACGCGGCATGGGCGGACTACGAAGCCAAGCAGGCCCGCGCCGTCGCGCTGGAAAAGCTGTTGGCCACGCGCAAGGTCAATCCGGAAAAGCTGGCCGCGCTTCTGCCGGAAGCCACCGCGCTCGGCAGCCTTCAGGGCCAGACCTACGCGCAAATTCTCAAGCGCCCCGAAGTCACCATCGAAGCGCTCTATCCGCTCATCCGCGAAGAACTCCGCACGCTGGATGATCCATCGCTCTTTGCAGAGTGGCTCGCAACCGATAATAACGAGGGTGGCCCACTCAAGCCCGGTGTTGGCTTGAGTGGGGAACAAAGTCAGTCCCTAGTCCCTGAGCCCTGCGCCCTGAGCCCTCTTCGTTCCTCGCAGAGGAACGAACTTAAGTCCGTCGAGACCGAAATCAAGTACTCCGGCTACCTCGACCAGCAGAAGAAGTCCATTGAAAAGCTGAAGAAGGCCGAGCAGCGGACCATCCCCGAGTGGTTCGACTACAAGGCCGTCAGCGGACTCTCCCGCGAGATGCAGGAGAAGCTCACCCGCGTGCGCCCCGCCACCATCGGCCAGGCCAGTCGCATCCCCGGAGTCACCCCCGCCGCCCTCACCCTGGTGAATGTCTACATCGAAATCCAGGCCGCCAGCCGCACTGCACTGCAACGTTAATTAACCGATGTCATCCTGAGCGGAATGCGTCGTGCACCGCGCGGCGCATGAAGTCGAAGGATCTGCGGTTTGCTATTTAGCCGTAGACACTCTACATCCGCAGGATGTAGAGTGTCTGCATCATGGCTCCAGACAAAATCGACCTCCTTCAAGGCACCCTCGATCTCCTCGTCCTCGAAACCCTCCGCTGGGGCCCGCAGCACGGATACGCCATCACTCAGGCCATCCGCGCCCGCTCCGGCGACGTGCTCCAGGTGGAGACCGGCTCCCTCTACCCCGCGCTCCATCGCATGGAGCGGCAAAAGTGGATCGCCAGCGCGTGGGGCACCACCGGCCAGAACCAGCGCGCCAAGTTCTACCGGCTTACCGCGCAGGGCCGCAAGCAACTCGCCCACAGTCGCGGCAAATGGGAAACGATGGTCTCGGCCATCGCCGGCGTCCTCAACCCACAGCCTGAGAGTTAACGAATCTGGGTGCCCCATCCTTTCGCGTTCTTTGCGAAAGGGTGGGAGTGAACGAAATTAGGAGAGCCACCATGCGGTTCTTAAAATTCCGCCCCGAGCGCCATAAGTCCGACCTCGATGACGAGATCGCCGCGCACCTCGCGCTTGCCGCCGCCGACAAGCAGGATGATGGCTCCGATCCCGAATCCGCACAGCACGAGGCCCGCCGCGAGTTCGGCAATGTCGCTTTGGTCAAAGACCGCACCCGTGAGGCATGGGGATGGGTGTGGCTCGAACGGCTTCTGCAGGACGCCCGCTACGCCCTGCGCCAGATGCGCAAGTCTCCCGGCTTCGCCGCCGCCGTCATCGGAACCCTCGCCCTCGGCATCGCCGCCGCCACGACCATGTTCACCGTGGTTGACGGCGTTTTGTTCCGGCCTCTGCCCTACCCGCACGCCTCGCGCTTGGTGGATGTGAACGAGGGATCCATAAGGACAGACACCGGGGTTGTGCCGTACCTCGACATCGCCGCGTGGCGCAAACAGGCGCACGGTTTTGAGCAGATCGCCTATTACAACTACGCGGGCGGTCGCAGATTCCTCGGCGCCACCACCGCGGCGTCCACAGAGGTGGACGCCCTCGATGTGAGCCCAAATCTCTTTGCGACGCTCGGCGTTTCGCCCCAGATCGGTCCGGGCCTGTCGGCCGCACCGGAGACCTTCACCGGGTCCGCCACGTCCTCCGCAATCGTATTGAGCGATGCCGCGTGGCGCACGGTCTTCGATTCCGACCCAAAGATCATTGGAAAGACCGTTCAGATCAACAACACACCCTACAGCGTTGCCGGAGTCATGCCGCGCGGTTTTGCCTTTCCCTTTCAGGCCTCTCCCACGCCTCAGGTTTGGATCCCCAATCAACTCGGCAAGCCTGATGAGGTCCGCAACGACAAAACACCCGGCTACCAAGTCATCGCACGTCTGCGCCCCGGCGTGAGCCTCTCCTCTGGGCTTGCCGAGCTAAGCGCGCTGCAAAAGCAAATCGCTCAGAACTACACGGACGCCGACCAGCGCGCAAAGGCCAGCCGTGTGCGCATCGATTCGTATGCCACCACCCTGGTGGATAGCTCAACCGCGAAAGCTCTTTACGCCCTGCTCGCAGCCGCAATGCTTTTGTGGCTTATCGCCTGCATCAACTCCACCAACCTGCTGCTGGCGCGCGCCATTGCGCGACAGCGCGAAATGGCCATGCGCGGCGCGCTCGGCGCGGGACGCTGGCGGCTCACACAACAGCTAATAGTAGAAAGTTCGATCCTCAGCGGCGTCGCCGCGCTGCTTGGGGCGGCAATCGCCACGACACTCGTTGCTCTCTTCCGCCACGAACTCAATTCGCACCTTCCGTTCAATGTGCCCTCATCCATCAGCCTGCCGGTGCTGGCCGCACTGATCGGGCTCACTCTGGTTTCCACCATGCTGGCCGCGTCGTGGCCCGCTTGGATCGCCGCCCGTACTCCCATCGAACCCGTGCTCCGGCAGGGCGGACAGCAGAGCGGAACCAGCCGCCGCCATCATCATCTGCGCGGTGGGCTGGTGATTGCGGAAATCGCCATGTCGCTCACGCTGCTCGCCGCCTGCGGGCTTATGCTGCGCACCATCTATGCCTTGCGCCATGTTCCGCTTGGCTTTCGCACCAACCACATTGTCGTCGCCGACCTCGCCATTCCCGGTTATCGTTTCAGCAAGGTTAACCTCGCCACCAACCTCTACACACCACTGCTCGACGGCGTGGAGCATCTGCCCGGCGTCGACTCCGCCGGCCTCATGACTGATGTGCCGCTCAGCCATTTCTTCATGATGCAGCTCACCATGTACCGCGGCAACGGGCAGAAGCCTGTGGATGCGTTCTTCAAGGCCGTCACACCCAGCCTCCAGAACGTCTTCGGCTTCCATATGCTTGCCGGACGCTACTTCAACGCGCAGGACACAGCTTCGACTCCACAGGTGGCCGTGGTTAATGAGTCTTTCGCTCACGTCTTTGATCCCACGCAACAGGACATAACAAAGGTTCTCGACAAAAAGCTCATGGGCGGCGAGCGCGGCAAGCCCGGAGAAGGCGTTACCATTGTCGGCGTCCTCGACGATTTCCGCCAGCGAAGCGTGGACCACGCCCCCGTGCCGGAGATCGACTTGAGCCTGACTCAACTCACTCCGAAGAACCAATTTTACGGCGACCTTGAAGGCGCGGCCATGGATCTCGTTGTCCGCGCGCAACTCCCGCTGGCGCAGATCATTCCTGAGATTCGTTCCGCCCTGCGCCAGGCCGATCCGGCATTAGCGAACTCCAACATCACCACCATGGACCAGATCGTTGAGGACTCCTACGGCAGCCAGCGCCTCGCCGCGCACCTGCTGGAAAGCTTCGCCACCGCGGCCTTGCTGCTCTGCATCGCTGGACTCTACGGCCTGCTCGCCTACGTCGTCAGCCAGCGCACCCGCGAAATGGGCGTTCGCTTCGCCCTCGGCGCGCAGCGCGCAGACGTGATCTGGCTCATCCTCCGTCAGGCCGGAGTGCTCGTCCTCGCCGGAGTCGCCCTCGGACTCGCGCTCGCCTTCGCCACCTCGCGCTTTATCCGCAGCTATCTTTATGGAGTAAATGCCCACGACGTCTGGACGCTTGCCGCCGTCGCTCTGGTCCTGCTCGTCGCCGGAGCCGCCGCCGCATACCTGCCCGCCCGCCGCGCCGCCCACGTCGATCCGGTGGACGCCCTGCGCGCAGAATAAAAAATAAAGCGGCCCCGATCTTCTCTCGAAAACCGGGGCCACATCAGCAGGCGGGCCTGTAAGCCGAATTCTGTCGAGGACGGCCATTCCTCTAGGCGCGTCATTACTGGCGCGCTCCAGCGACCTACCCGGAGGTTTCCGCTCCGCCGCGGCTTGCGCCGCTTTGGATGGCCCGCGTGGGCGCGCCGGGCCGGCACGCGCTCGCAGCATCGGGCCGACTGCGAGACTCCCTCCCTATTTGGTCTTGCTCCGTGTGGGGTTTACCATGCCTCCGCCGTTACCGCCGGAGCGGTGCGCTCTTACCGCACCTTTTCACCCTTACCCTGCGCCGAAGCGTGGGCGGTATATTTTCTGTGGCACTGGCCGTCTCGCGGCCTTTACGCCGCGATCCCGGACGTTATCCGGCACACTGCCCTGCGGAGTTCGGACTTTCCTCTCCCGGGCCCGGCTTGCGCCAACCCGGCAGCGGCCGTCCAGCCCGCCTGCTATCTCTATGATACCCAGAATCGTGCAAAGATTTTGCGGGTCTCGCCCACACCGAGTGACAAAGGAATGACAGTCTCCAAGTAAGCAAATCAGATAACATAATTCCGCCATGCAATCGGTCCGGCTGCCAGCACTGATCTTCGTCTTCACCCTCCTGCTCTTCTCGCCGGCATTCGCCCAGCAGCAGCCCAAGGCCCACTTCGTAGGATCAAAAAGCTGCCGCGCCTGCCATGCCGCCGAATACGACGGCTGGCAGCAGACCCGCATGGCCAATGTTGTCCGCGACCCGCGTGAGCATCCTGAAGCCGTCCTCGGCGACTTTCAACACCCAAACCCGCTCGTCACCTTCACGCTCGACCAGGTCGCCCTCGTCTACGGAAGCCGCTACAAACAGCGCTACTTTACCCGTCGAGGAAACGACTATTATCCGCTGCCCGCGCAGTGGGACATCCAAAAACACAAATGGCTGCCCTATCACGTCGAAAAGGGCACCGATTGGTGGGAGCCCTTCTACGGCCCCTCCAACTTCGACCGCCCCACCGGCCCCACCTGCGACGGATGCCACTCCGTCAACTACAACATCCAGACCCATCAAGTTACCGAGTGGAACGTCGGCTGCGAAAAGTGCCACGGCCCCGGCAGCCTGCACGTCCAGCACCCGACCAAAACGAACATCGTCAATCCGGATACTCTGGACTTTGTGCGCGGCAACGACATCTGCATGCAGTGTCACACGCAGGGCCGTCCTCCTCACAACCCCATCGCTGGGAAATACTATGACTGGCCGGTCGGCTTCCTGCCCGGCGACCGGCTCTCCGACTACTGGCGTCTCGATGCTCTAAAGCCCGGCGTCACAGACTTCCTCCAGTACGCCGACCTCACCGCCCACAAAAACCGGATGCAGGGCAACGACTTTGTGCAGAGCGTGATGTACCACCGCGGAATCCGCTGCTTCGACTGCCACGACGTCCACAGCAATCAGAACCCGTCGAACCTCCGCGCCGTTGGCAACGCCCTTTGCCTCTCCTGCCACACAGCGGACAACCCGGCGGGACTCAAGGGCACCGTCAGCGAGCACACGCACCACGCCGTCAACAGCCCCGGAAGCCAGTGCGTGGCCTGCCACATGCCGCTCATCGAGCACACCTTAAAAAACAGCTACGTCGCTGACCACACCTTCCGCGTCATCACTCCCGCGCAGACCATGCAGTCCGGAATCCCCAACCCCTGCACATCCTGCCACAAGGACAAGTCGCTCGCCTGGGCCAATAGCGAGTTGAGAAAGTGGACAACAACTTCCCCGTGGCGAGTTTCTCAATAACCCCGAACCTTAGCCAATGATTGCGTTCGTCAGCCGCACCCACCATGCGGGATGCTGCGTCCACAACTGCAGCGCGACAATTTGCCCAACCACGAACAACGGCAGAGCATACCGGTACACCACATGGATTCGCCGGGTCACGATCAGGTCACGCACCACTCCCAGAAGAATCAGTGCATCCACCCCGGTATAGAAGCCCCAGAATGGCAGGAACGGAAACCTTCCGAACCCAGCCGCTGTCAGTGCGCAAGTCGCAACCAACACAAGCCGCCTGTGATACTCCGGCTTCCTGCGCCAATAGACCGCCAGCCAGAACGGGAGCGTGAAGGCGATCATGTCCCACGACTGCACGCTGAAGAACACCTTGGCCGTGGCCGCGTGGAACATTTCAAAATTGAATTTGTCCATCACGATCGCGGTCGAAATCCCCAGCACCGGAATCAATGCGCCCATCGCCGCGCCGAACCAACCTGTCTTCCGATGCACCTTCACGTTATGCGTGCGCACCAGCGCCGACTGGAAGATGAAAAACACCAGCCAGCCGGAAAACACAATTCCGTGTGCCCATAGAATCCACGGACGCGGCGGCGTGGCGTGGATCAGGTTCTGATCGACCGTGTGGCTGAACCCATACACCACAACCGCGGCCACCAGCAGCGACATGGAAAAGTAAAAATAATTGTCCAGAAGGGAGGAACGCCTTTTACCTCTGGGGATAACAGCAACTTGACGGGTGGCCATTGCTTCACTCTCCGACGGGGGAGCCGATCTACGATTCGTGCAATCGTACAGGATCGGAACGGCGCAAGCTACAAGATTTTAGGGCGAATTTCATTGGGAGCAGCGGCCCTGAACTTATTCAGAAATTGGCATATTATCCTGAAACCGCTTTAAACCAGCGGCAGGCGCGCCGCTTTCCACGCCGCCAGTCCGCCGGCAATTTCCACCACGTTCGTGATTCCCGCCTGATGCAGCAGGCTCGCCGCAATCGACGACCGGTAGCCGCCCGCGCAATGCACCGCGATTCGCCGGTCGCGCGGGACCTCTCCCATTCGCTCCTGCAAGTGGTTCAGCGGCAGGTTCACGCTGGCCGCAATGTGCTCCGCGTTCCACTCGCCGGGGGTCCGCACGTCCAGCACCATGGGAGGAGTTTTGCCCGCCACCTCCTCCGCCGCAATCAGCACGCTCATGCGGTCGGTTGTGCGCAGCAGATCAGACCGCCCAGCCAGCGCGCCCATGCCGCCGGCCAGATAGCCCTTCACTTCATCAAAACCAATCCGCCCCAGCCGCACCGCCGCTTCCTGCTCGCGCCCCGGGTCCGCCACGATCACAATCGGCTTCGCGCGATCCAGCACCGTGCCCGCCCACGTCGCATACTGGCCGCCCAGCCCAATGTTGACGCTGCCCGCCAGGTGCCCCTGGGCGAACTCCGCCCCTTCGCGCGCGTCCACAATCTGCGCGCCGTCAGCCGCCGCGCGCAGCACCTCATCTAACGAAAGCGCCCGTAGCGCCTGCTCCAGACTGCGGCCCATCGTCGCGTGCTCCCGCGTGTTCAGCACCGCGTCATAGGTAAAATACGGAGGAGCATCCGGCTGGTCCGCCGTTACCAGCCGCACAAACTCCTGCTTCGTCATCGGCTTCAGCGCATAGTTGAATCGCCGCTGCTCGCCCATCGTCGATACCGTGTCCGACGAAAGCTTTTTCCCGCACAGCGATCCCGCCCCGTGCGCCGGATACACCAGCACCTCATCCGGCAGCTTCAGCAGCTTGCCCTGCACCGAATCATAAAGATGCCCGCCCAAATCTTCCGCGCTCCACCCCAGCGAAGCCCGCAGGTCAGGCCGCCCCACGTCTCCAATAAACAACGTGTCACCCGTCAGCACCGCGTATGGCTTCGCCTCGTCCTTCCGGCGATCAAAAACCAGAATCGAAATCGACTCAATCGTATGCCCCGGCGTCTCCAGCACCTGGCACCGCAGCCCCGGAAACTCAAGCGAATCGCCGTCCTTCATCGCCCGAAACGCATACTCCGCTTCGGCCCGCGCTCCCAGATGGATCGTCGCTCCGCACTGGTCCCGCAACTCCAGATGCCCAGCCACAAAGTCGGCATGAAAATGCGTGAGGAACACATGCCGTAGCGTCAGCCCGAGCCGTTCGGCGTCCGCCAGATACTGCTCCACGTCGCGCTGCGGATCAACAATAATCGCCGTCGCGCTCTCCTCATCCCCCAACAGATAGGAGGCGTGCGCC